>JAQULA010000071.1 GCA_028718845.1 Candidatus Omnitrophota bacterium | reverse complement strand
CCGCATTCGATCAGTTCGCCCAGGAGCATAAACCCGGTCTGATCGGAAACCCGCGCTGCCTGCTGCATATTATGGGTAACTATTATTATAGTATAATTACGCTTCAATTCACGCATTAATTCTTCAATGCGCTGGGTTGCCTGCGGATCCAGCGTTGAACAGGGTTCGTCCATAAGCAACACCTCCGGTTTATTCGCGATCAAGCGGGCGATACATAAACGCTGTTTCTGTTCCAGGGACAAATTCAACGCGTAGCTGTTGAGTTTATCTTTCAGTTCATCCCACAACAGAACCGATTCCAAACCGCGCCGGACGATCTCATCCAGATTATTTTTATCATACCGGCCATGTACTTTCGGACCAAAAGCGACGTTGTCATAAATGGAAAGCGGGAACGGATTCGGCCGCTGAAAAACCATGCCGACCTTTTTACGCAACAACACCAAATCCGCTCCGGCGTCGAGAATATTCTCTCCGTCGATAACCACGCTTCCGTTCATCCGAACGCCTTCGGTCAGGTCATTCATCCGGTTGAACACCCGCAGCAGGGTTGACTAGCCGCAACCGGAAGGCCCGATGATTGCGGTGATCCGGTTTTCGGGAAATTCCGCATTGACTTTCTTCAAGGCCTGAAACGAACCGTACCACAAATCGACATTTTGTACCGTAATTTTCATCATCCGAATTTCCCCCGGATATAATCTTCCGTGCGCCGATACTGCGGCGCGGTAAACATTTTATCGGTTTTGTCCAGTTCGATCAATTCCCCGCTCAGAAAAAAAGCCGTACGGTCTCCCACCCGGGCCGCTTGTTTGACATTATTCGTCACCAGCACGATGGTATAACGCTGCTTCAGCTTCACCATGGCGTCTTCCACTTTAGCGGTGGAAATAGGGTCAAGCCCGGAACACGGTTCATCAAAAAGAATAACTTCCGGCTCCACCGCCAGCGTACGGGCAATGCACAAACGCTGCTGCTGTCCTCCGGACAACTTAAACGCCGAGGTATCCAAGCGGTCTTTTACTTCATCCCAAAGATAGGCTTCCTGCAAAGACCGTTCCACGATCGCCCGCAATTGCTTTTGGTTGCGCACCCCGTGCATACGCGCGCCGTAAGCGACATTATCGAAAATCGACAACGGCAGAGGCAAAGGCAAGGCAAATACCATCCCGATCTTTTTCCGCACGATTTGCGCGTCTAATGCCGCGATGTCGGTTCCGTCGAAAAGCAGCGCGCCTTCCCGGCGAAAACGCGGTCCCAGCTCGTTTAGACGGTTCAGCATACGCAGGAACGTCGTCTTCCCGCTGTTGGAGGGGCCGATAATCGTGAGGATCTCATGGGCCTGAACCTGCATGCTGATATTTTTCAGGGCCTGGGTCGAGCCCAGCCATACACTGAGTTTTTGGATATCAAAGGTTACCATTTCTTCTTCTTCCTGAATTGAGCACGAATAACAATCGCGATAAGGTTCATCACCAGTACCAGGGTCAATAAAACCAGGGCCGTACCATAGCGGATCTTTTCATCGACATTAGGAACCTGGGTGGAAATAACATAGAGATGATACGGCAGCGCCATGGCCTGATCAAACAACGATGTCGGTAATTGCGGCAAATAAAACGCCGCCACGGTAAACAGGATCGGCGCGGTTTCCCCGGCAGCGCGGCCCAGTCCCAGTATCGTTCCGGTCAATATCCCGGGGATAGCGTTGGGCAGGACAATATGACGGATAGTCTGCCACTTACTCGCGCCCAGGGACAAGCTTACTTCCCGGAATGAATACGGAACGCTTTCCAGCGCTTCCCGTGAAGCAGTCACGATAATCGGCAGGATCATGATCCCCAATGTCAGCGAACCGGATAAAATCGACACCCCAAACCGGAAAAACACCACGAACAACGCCAGGCCGAACAGCCCGTAAACCACCGAAGGGACCCCGGAAAGATTCACGATTGCCAGCTTGATGATCCGGGTGATGACGCTATGCCGGGCATATTCGCATAAATAGATCGCGGCTAATAAACCGATCGGCAGCGCGAACATGATCGCCCCGCCGACCAAATAAATAGTTCCCACAATAGCCGGAAAAATCCCCCCGGCACGCATGCCCTGACGCGGCATATCCGTCAGGAATTGCCAGGTTATCGCCGGCCACCCCTTCTGGACAATAATCACCAGGATCATTCCCACCGGCAGAACGATCAGCAGGGTAGCCAGGAATAAACCGAAAAAAGCAATTTTTTGGGTGATACGGGAATTTATCATTATTGGTTCCGGTGTAAAAATAAATCGGCAGTAAGGTTAATCAGAAAACTGATCACAAACAAAACGATCCCGATCGCGAATAAAGCGAAATAATGCTCACTGCCCACCACCGCCTCCCCCATTTCCGCGGCAATCGTGGCCGTCAGGGTGCGCACCGGTTCAAGAATACTTTTAGGCAGTACGGCGGCATTTCCGGTAATCATCATTACCGCCATAGTTTCTCCGATCACCCTTCCGATACCCAGCATCACCGCGGCAACAATCCCGGAGGAAGCCGCCGGAAGCAAAACCCGGTAGATCGTCTGCCAATGCGTGGCGCCTAGGGCCAGGGCGCCTTCCCGATAGGATTTGGGCACGGAATACAAAGCGTCTTCGGCGATGGAAACAATCGTCGGCATAGCCATAAACGCCAGCATCACCGATCCGGAGAAAGCGGTCAGCCCGGTAGGCAGATGAAACAGATGTTTTACCCATGGCACCAGGGTAACCATGCCGATAAACCCCAACACCACACTGGGAATAGCGGCTAATAATTCAATGCCCGCTTTAAGCGCTTCTTTCATTTTCAGCGGAGCGACTTCCGCGATATACACGGCGCAGGCAATCCCGATGGGAATGGAAATAAGCGCCGCGCCCAGGGTGACCAGGAGCGATCCCAAAATCAACGGCAGGATACCTAATTGAGCCGGGTCGGATATCGGATACCAGTTTTTTCCGAAGAGAAAACTGCCGATACCGACCGTTTTCAGCACGGACAACCCCTCTTTGAGCAAAAACAGAAAGATAAGCACGACAAAAAATATCGAGGCCAATCCGCAGAAAAGAATCAGTTTTTCAATAATGAATTCTTTGATTTTACGCATAACGTTATTGCTTGCAGGGAACGAAATCGGTTGCCGAAACAATTTTCTGACCTTCCGCCGACAGACAAAAATCGATAAATTTCCTGACCAATCCCTCGGGGGCGCCGTTGGTATAAAAGAACAACGGCCGCGATATCGGATAATTTCCGTTCACCACATTTTCGATACTCGGGGATATATACCCCGATTTATCATTCATCGCCACCAGCAGCGCTTTCTGTTTTGCGGAAACATAACCCATACCATAATAACCGATCGCCGCCGGATTGCCGGATATCTCATCGGCAATTGCCTGGGACGAAGACATCAGTAATGCGCCGGGAGCGAACTCTTCCCGGGATGCCGGATTGCCCTTTCTCAGCACGTGTTCTTTGAAATACACATGCGTTCCGGAATTAACTTCACGGGACAAAATAACGATCGGCTGATCAGCCCCCCCTACTTCTTTCCAATTCCTGATCTTTCCGCTAAAAATAGCGGCCAACTGATCCAGGGTCAAACGATCGATCGGATTTTCCGGATTCACCACCACGGCCAATCCGTCGAGCGCAACCGTAATCTCAGCGGGATTCACTCCTTTTTGCTGCGCCAGTGCTATTTCTTTAGGCTTGACCGTACGGGAACTCATGGCGATCGCGCAGGTATTGCTGATCAGGCTGGATAACCCGGTACCGGAACCGCCGCCGGTAACGGCAATGAACTCAAGCGGGTTTACTTCCATATATTTTTCCGCCCAGGCCTGAGCCAGATTGACCATAGTATCCGACCCCTTGATCTGAATAAAACTCTTATTCGTATTCCGGGAAGCGGAACAGCCCAGCCCGAATACAAGCAGCATCACCAGTAAAATTCTTCTCATCGGATTACCTTTCTTCTGGGATCTCAGCGGTTATTATACCCCGGGGCCGGGAAAAAGCGGTGTAAAATCCATGTAAAATATAATGCGACGTCTATCTGCAGACAAAGCGGTATCCGTACTTCTTAACCGTAACAATACGATTCGCTTCCTGTTTAAGTTTTTTTCGCAAGGTGCGGATATGCACATCCACAGTACGCGTCTCGATTTCTTCCGGATGCTCAAAGCCCCAGATCGCGTCCAACAAATACGCCCGGGACACCACTTTTCCGCGGGCCTGCAATAAGGCCTTTAACAGCTCGAATTCTTTGGCGGTGAGTTCAACGTTCCGGTTATTCACCATAACCAGAATCTTTGAAAAATCTACACTCAACTCTCCGACTCTGAATATCGGCGGCATCGGTTTATTGGCACGCACCCGCCGCAATACCGCCCGAATCCGGGCGATGAGTTCCCTGGGGCTGAACGGCTTGGCAACGTAATCATCCGCCCCGGATTCCAATCCGGCAATCGTATCCGATTCTTCGGCCCGGGCCGTCAGCATGATAATCGGTATCTGCGCAGTCGCGCTTTCTTTACGCAGCCGTGCGCACACGGTAAATCCGTCCATACCCGGCAGCATAATATCCAGGATGACCATCCCCGGAAGCTCGGCACGCGCGGTTTCCAAGGCCGTTTCTCCGTCGAAACACACCAGCGTGCGAAATCCTTCTTTTTCAAGATTGTATTCCAGCATACGGGCAATCGGCTTGGCATCTTCGACGATCAGGATTTTTTCTTTCATCACTTATCCACCCTTTTTATGCTTTGTTTCGTATTGTATAGCACGGAAGGTAAAACTGCAAGCCGGCTCCCGAGATCCGAAAAACGACCGCTTGTTTCGTTCGTCAGGACGAAGAAGAAATATTTCCAGCGAACGAAGCGCCTGTCCGCCGAGGTTTATAGCGGAAGCGTGCGTCTATCGTCCTGGCGGCCTCGCCGTATGGTGGCGCGGAAACGATCGACCCACCCGGGCTTCGGATCACGCGAGCGTCTCGCATAAAACCTCGCGGCTGCGCTCCAGGATCAGCGCCAGTTCGTCGCGGGTTACACCCAAGGGCAAAAAGAAATAAACGATATTACCCAGGGGCCGCAGCAACAGGTTCTTTTTAAGTCCGTTCTTATAGACGGCCAGGCCGATACGTTCTTTAAAGGAAAACGGTGTTTTTTTACGTTTATCCTTCACCAGTTCAATCGCGCCGATCATACCCGCGCTGCGCACATCTCCGACGTAATCCAGGGAACGCATATCTTCTATCCCGGCACGCAACATCGTAATCAGCGGTTTTACGGCTTTCAGCGTTGCCTGCTCCTGAAAAATATCCAGGCAGGCATTTGCCGCCGCACAGGCCAAGGGATTCGCGGTATAGGTATGGCCGTGATAAAAAGTTTTCTTGAGGTTGTAATCGGCATAAAATGCTTCAAAAACCCGCTTCGTGGTCAACGTAACCCCCAAGGGCAGATATCCGGAAGTTATGCCTTTGGATAGGCACATAAAATCCGGTTGAATGTCGGCCTGTTCACAGGCGAACATCGTTCCGGTACGTCCGAAACCGGTGGCCACTTCATCGACAATGCAATGCACATTGAATTTACCGGTCAATTCGCGCACTTTCGCTAAATATTCCGGAGGATAGATTATCATTCCTCCGGCGGCCATGACCAACGGCTCAATGATTAACGCCGCGATTTCTTTACCGCGTTCACGCAAGAGCGTTTCCAGCGGCCGCACACAATCGAGGCGGCAGGAACTTCTGTCCTTTCCCATCGGGCAACGGTAACAATACGGCGAAGGCACTTTTAAAGTCGGAAAAAACAGCGGCGCGAATGCCTCATTAAACAAACCGATGCCGCTGACGCTCATCGCGCCGATGGTATCGCCGTGATACCCCCGGTCAAGACCGACAAACAACCTTTTTTTAGCTGCGCCGGTATTACGCCAATACTGAAACGACATCTTCAGCGCCACTTCCACCGCCGTCGAACCGTTATCGGAAAAAAATATCTTGGTAAGATTTTTCGGCGTAATACGAACAAGCTTTTCCGCCAGTTGTATCGCCGGTTTATGGGTAAACCCGGCAAACAGCACCTGCTCCAATGAATCCAGTTGTTTTTTTATCGCTTTTTTTATCACCGGATGATTGTGGCCGTGCACATTGCACCACCAGCTGGCAATAGTGTCGTAATAAAACGAACCATCGGAAGCATACAGTTTCAGGCCTTGGGCTTTTTCAATCAGGATCGGCGGCATGGTCCGGCAGTCCTTCATCTGCGTATAGGGGTGCCAGATATACGAACGGTCTTTACCTAACCAGGGATCAGCCATATTTCCTCCTGTTCATGCGCGTCAGGATCCGGGAACCGATCGGCCGAAACGCGCGAACCGCCTCATCGGCCGTATTCGACCAGGGCATTAGGCCCAAAACCGGGACCTGGGACAACTTTTGGATAATCTGCGGATTATCCCTCGTCACCGCAGAATGCTGGTTATTTTGCGGCGAGTTCATGACCACTCCAACGACGTTCAAACCCCGGATCCGTATCGCTTCAATGGTCAGTAAGGTATGGTTGACCGCACCAAGCTTATTATTGGCCACGATCAGCACCGGCAGCCGAAGCTTTACCGCGATATCAATCACCAGAGATTTGCGATTTAACGGCACTAAGGCCCCGCCGATGCCTTCAACCACAATAAACTCAAACGCCTGCGTCAAGGCCTTGAACGCGGAAATGATTTTTGCCGCCGAGATCGTTTTATGCGCACGCCGCGCCGCCAGATGAGCCGACGCCGGATAGGGAAAAATATACGGGGCCATGTCCCTAAGATACGCACGCATGGCCGGAGGCTTGATCCGCATTAAACGCAGGTGGGTATAGATATCCTCCGGCACCCGGCTGCCGGTTTGTACCCACTTCTGGGTAACCACCCGGTATTTTCTTTCCTGAAGATAACGGCCGAACAAACCGGTAATCATGGTCTTGCCCACCCCGGTATCCGTGCCGATCACGAATAGTGCATCCATAAACCCTCCTCGCGGATAAATAAAAAGCAACAAGATAAAAGCCGCCAAGCTCAATTCTGAGGCTGCCTGTGGCGAGCCTCGCCGAATCCCCGGCGGGTACAAAGTTCAGGTAATCGATAAAAACCATTCAACCGGCATATCTGATTACCGTTTTTTTCAAAACTTTTTACTTTTTACTTTTAACTTTTTCCTTCACAAAACAGTATATGGTACGTGGCCACCACCCCGCCGAATTCCCGGCGATACACGGTTTCCAACCGGTCAATGAACCGCGGGGTCAGTAATCCTTTCCGGAGTATCCCCTGCCCCGCTGTTCCGCTATACTTTATCGTATTCAGCAAATCCCGTACCCCGGAGAATTCCTCCGGCATAATCTCTTCCTGTATTTGGCAGGCACTGAAAACCCGCCGCATTAATTCCTGCAGACAGCGCCTTGGGAAAAAACTCCGGGAACTCAATGGAACATCTTTACCATACGCCAGGGACAATACCGTACTCAGTTCCTGAAACGTGTCCGCTCCAAACAGAGAAAAAACAACCCGGCCGTTTTCACTGAGCATCCCCTTGTACTGCCGTAAGACCGGTTCCAGATCCTCCAGCCATTGAAACGCAGCATTCGAGGTAATCAGGTCGACCGTCTTTTCAAAACACAGGTTTCGGGCATCAGCCACGATAAACTCCACGCCCGAATCCGGCAAACGCGCCCGGGCCATGGCAATCATTTCCGGGGAGATATCCACGGCAGTAATATCCGCATGGGGAAATTCCGCACGCAAACGCGCGGTATAGGTACCGGTTCCGCAGCCGACATCAACGATACGGTCCACTGCCTTCCCCCGCACCAAAGCGATCAACCGTTCAGCACAGCGATTTTGGACCTGAGCATACCGGTCATAGCAATGCGCATAACGTGAAAAATTTCTTTTAACAAAAGCAGGCTTCATCCGAAA
>JAQULA010000070.1 GCA_028718845.1 Candidatus Omnitrophota bacterium | reverse complement strand
CAGCCGAAGGTTTTAATAAAAAACGTTTTTTTCATGGTTAATTTATCCACGCATGATTTTATCAATAATCCGCGGAATCCCGCTTAAAATCCCGGGTTTTCCTCCGGAAAAGTTATCGAATATGGCGGCCCGGATAAGCTACATTGTATATCGGGGTTAAAATTTAGGCAAGCGATAGTCTGTATAACCGCAGTGTAAGGCGGATAGCGATTAGCCTTTAGTAAAAAGCCTCGCCGGCAAACCCGAGCCCTAAAGCCGGCCTTGCGCCCGGAAAACATTTTCCACAATCTCCCGGGCTACTTTTCCGGAAGGATTTTTTCCGCCGGTGATATTACACGCGAACACATAGGTTGTCCCGCTGCTTTCGAGAAAACCGACAAACCATCCCTCCGACCCCGCACCATCAGCGCCCCTGCCGGACCCGGTTTTGCCGTACAGCGTTCCTTTTTCGGTCCTGGCCGCTTCCATGACATCGCGTAATATCGCCGCATTATGTTCGGTGAACGGCAATTTTCCGTCAAGGAGCTTGTTTAAAAGCGCGACCTGCTCATCGGCACTGATCATGATGGAATCGGCCCCGGGCCGATCAAGCCAAAAGATATCGATACCCGCGGAAATATCCTTATTCCCGTAATCAATCTGTTCCAGGTACTTTTTCATCCGCGTTGCCCCGATCTGCCGCGCCAGGATCTTATAAGCCGGCACGCACGATGCGCGAAAAGCCTCGCGCAGGGTCAGGTCCCGGTTCCAAACATCGAACTCGCGCTGAACGCCGTCCCACTTGTACCACGGGTCATCCGGCCCTTTGATCAGCCCCAGTTCCAGACCGATAAGCGTATTATAAATCTTAAAAGTAGACCAGGGAGACAAGCGTTGCGCACTGCGCGCCGGATTAACATTAATCACCGCCCCGGTGGATCTATTATAGATCACCAGCGCTGTGTCATATTCCCCGAAAAAAGACTTATCGATCTCCTGAGCGTCCGAAACAGCGCATATGCTCAAAAATAAAAATAATAAAAATACAATTTGTTTCACACCCAGCCCTCCATTTGAACGCGTCCGTGAATCCGAAAAAAATAACCCTGGTCTATAATTACAGTCCCAGCAGGACCGCCGCGTTTTTACCGGCAATATCTTCTTTCTGGGAAGCGCTCAGAAAGTCCAGAGATTCCAGCTCGGCATACGCTTCGGCCGGTGATTGTAACGGAAAATCACTGCCGAACAGGATCCGGTCCGTACCGTGTTTGGCCACGATCTTTTTCAGCAGGTCCCGGTCGGCATAACGAACCGTGCTGGAGGTGTCAAAATACACCTTCCGCCCGGCCAGTTCGTTCAACGATTCTTCCCAGCAGCAAAACCCGCCCATATGCGCGGCAACGGCTTTAAGCTTCGGGAAACGCTCAAGAATCGCCGCAAGTTTACGCGGGGCACTGAAATTATCCGGGGATTTTGTTTTATCCCCCATATGGAATACCACGATAAAATCCGGGGAGATTTCCTCAAAAAAAGGATTCAGCCGGGGATCGGCAAGATCAATACCTTGGAATTCCGGGTGTAATTTTATACCGCGGCATCCGGCCAGACGCAGCCGCCGGATCTCTTCCTGCCAAAAAGGATCATCCGGATGAAAGGTACCGAACGGCACCAACCGGGGAGCCCGGGTTACCCCGCATAAACGATTAAGCTCGTCCGCATTGTACCGGCTTACCCGGATTGCCCAGTCATTCGCCGGTTTCACCTGGCTTGCCTTGGTAGCCGCGACCAGCAACACCAGGACATCCAGCTTTGCCTTAACCGCCTCCCGCACTAAGGCCGGCAAAGTGCCGTCATACGCAGTCGGGATACGGTAATAGGTGATCAGCTGCTCCACGGCCTTTTGCGCGATCTTATCGGCAAACGCGTGGCTGTGAAAATCAATGCGCATTGTTCCCGGTTCCTTTCTTACAGCCAGCCCTTGTCTTTCCAATATTTATATTCCTCAGCCCACTCATCTTTGCGTTTTTCCATGACCGGCTTGAAATGAGTCTTGGCCGCCTCGATACTTTTCAGCTGATCCGGGAATGCTCTTTTTTCCTGGATGGCGGATTTAAGCGCCGTCCCCAGCTTAAAAGCCCCGGCTTTTTTCGCGTCGGAAACCGGCACCGCAGCGTCCACTCCCCCGACAAACTGCGCTCCGCAGATATGACTGTAATACTTCAGGTAATCCAAAACTTCTTTGTCCCGGCCGCTCCCGGAAGAAACCACCCCGGCGATATATTTCCCCAAAAGCCGTTGGCAGTGGATAAAATGAGTGGAACGGTCAAACAGGGTTTTCAGCGAAGCGGTTACCTGATTGATATAATTCGGACTGGCCAGGATTATACCGTCCGCTTTAAGCAGCTTATCCAAAATCGGGAACACGTCATCCTGAATCGGGCACTGCAGGATCTTTTCATGACATTTTTCACAATGCTGGCAAAATTCCATCCGATAGTCGCAAAGATGAATAACCTCCGGCTCTTCCGGGCCGGCGCATCCGCGCAACACCTCCTTGGCTAAAACCAGGGTTTGACTCTTTTCCTTCCGCGGACTTGACGCGATAAGTACTATTTTCATCTTCAACCTGCCTTTTATGATGGTTGCACTCTTATTCTTTTCACCGACTATGCTGCGCCTTGCTCTCCGATCAGCAGGCTCATCACTTCGGATGATATCATCAACCCGAACATCGCGGGAAGATAGGAAATCGTCCCCACCGGGATCCGCCGGCGGCCGCGCTGATAATATTCCTCTTCTATTTTCGGAGCAACCGCCGGCTTACGCGGTTTCTCGATCGAATACACGCAGCGCAAACCGGTATCGATACCATGATTCCTTTTCAGCTGGCGGCGAATTCTGCGGGCCAACGCGCAGGTATGTATTTCCGAGATATCCCCGGCCCGGACAGCCAGAGGATCTAAGCGCGCTCCTGCGCCCATCGAGGATATTATGGGAATACCCCGGACAACGCAAAACGAGATCAGTTCCGTCTTGGGATTGAGGCTGTCGATGGCGTCGATAACCGTATCCGGCCCATTTTCCAGCAACCGCTCAAAATTCTGATTGTCCGCAAAAACGGCGTGCACGGTTACCCTGGCAGCGGGATTGATCTCCCGGATCCGTTCGGACATTAATTCCGCTTTTAATCTCCCCAGGTTCGATTCCAGAGCCGGCAGCTGACGGTTGAAATTACTATGCCTGACCCGGTCAAAATCGATAAGGATGAATTCCCCTACGCCGGAACGGGCCAGCGACTCCACCGCAAAAGAACCCACCGCGCCCAACCCGAACACCGCAACCCTGGCCTTAGCGAGTTTTTCCATAGCGGCACTGCCGATTAACTGCTCTGTACGTGTGAATCGTTCATCCATATTCAGGGTTTCCTGAAGATCCGCCGGGTGTTGTCGGCGGTGATCCGGGCGATGTCTGCTTCGCCGCGGCCGAGCAGGGCCGCAATGGTTTTTACCGCGAAAACCAGATTCGCCGGTTCATTTACCCCCTCGACCCCGGCCGGAACGATATCCGGAGAATCCGTTTCCACGACAAGATGCTCCAATGGCACGGACATAAGCGATGTCCGGCCTTTTTTATTATTCGCACGGGTGATCGACCCGGAAAAAGAGATCGACAAACCCAGTTCGCACAGGATCGGGACATAATACGGCGTACCCGAATACGAATGGATAATCCCGCCGTGTTCAAACGGTCCTTGGTCCTTGAGAATCCCGATCAATACCTCCCAAGCCTTGCGGCAATGGATCGATACCGGACGATTATATTTTTTGGCCAGGGCCAGCTGCGCAATAAACACCTCGCGCTGCCGCCCGGAATCGAATTCTTCCCGCGCGAAATCCAGGCCGATCTCGCCCACGGCGGAAGAAGCAGTTTCCGCCAGGAAATCCTCAAGCCGCTCCCGCCAGGCTGGCGAGCAAGTATGAACATACCCGGGATGCACGCCGAATGACGGAATAATTATATCCGGATACTGCCGGGCCAGCATCAGCACCGACGGCCAGTCCGCTTCTCCCGTGCCGCAGCAGACAATCGCGCTGATCCCGGCCTGCCGGGCCCGGGCAATCACCGCATCCCGCCGGTCCTTAAGCCGTTCATCCTGGACATGCGCATGCGCGTCAATCATCGATTCACCTCAGAAAACCTTGCCGGATTATTACCGCGGTCCCGGATTTGACCCAGCGCAATTTACGATACCCCTCCCCGGGGAAACGGCATCGCGTTTCTTATTTCCTGATCCAGATTTTATACAACGGCCGTGCGGCGCAAACGATGAGGAGCGGCAATAAAACCGCATAGTTGATATCCAGCAAGCGGGGAAATAGTTTAACGATAATAATCGTGGCGAAAAAAACCGACCATTTGATCATTCCCACATCGATTACCGTCAATCTGCTGATTCTTTCGTTTATATTCGAAAAAAATCCCACAACCCCTCCCTCCGATTGGGCCGAAACCGGTTATCCCATTACTTCAGGATCTTGTTTTATTCGAATCTCCGCCGCCGGCCCCTTTCCGGAGTACCCGGCTAAAGCAAAAAACCGCCAGGCTGATAATAAACACCCACGTCGCCGTCATAAAGATCCATCCGCTTAACTTCACCGCGCCCCCTTCACCGTTACAGATTTACGACATCTTCGCCATGATATAGAGAAAGGAACAAAAGCATATAATCCCGGAGATGCCGGGTAAGCAGAAAATTGTTCCGGATATGCTCCCGTCCGTTTTCGCCCATCTTTTTCGCGTATTCCGGACTGTTAAGCATCTGTTTAAGCGCGAAGGCCGCCCCGTCTATCGAATGACATAATAACCCGGAGTATTTATGTTTTATCTGCAAAGGAATACCCCCGACATTGGAAGCGACCACCGGTTTGCCCTTCCACAATGCCTCGGAAACCGTAAGGCCGAATCCTTCTTTTAATGATTTTTGCATAATGATCGTCGAGGCCCGCTGCAGCGCATTGACTTCCAGGTCATTCTGCGCCAATAGAAGAACGTGGATATTCTCGTCATGCTTGGCTTTTTCCTGGACTTCGGCAAGCACCTGCACGCCTTCCGGGTCGTCGGCAGCCCCGCCGCCGGCTAAAACCAGCCGGCAATCGATATAGCGTTTGACTTTCTGATAAGCGGCAATCACGCCCAGCGGATCTTTCAGCCGGTCAAACCGGGAAATCTGGGTAATAATCGGTTTGTCCGCGGGGATCGCGTATTTTTTCAACACCGCATCGATATACTCCGGCGGCAATTCTTTGTTTTTATCGCTTAACGGATCGATCGAAGGCGCGATCAGGAACTGCCGGATCGGCAGTTTCCGGGAAAAAGACGGCGCGGAAAAAACCGCGGAATCATAGCGGACCAGAAAATCCATCAAAAAATCCCACACCTGCTGTTCCGGATTGGACACATCGATATGGCAGCGCCAAAGCCATTTATTATCACGGCGTTTTTCTATGAGCATGATCGGCTGCGGGTCGTGCACAAACACAATATCGCCGCAGGTATCCACTTCTTCGATGTTCTTGGCGCTGGTTTCCTTAAAAACATCGAAATCGTGCCGATTGAGTTCCTCGGGCCGGCCGTGCAGGGCGTTATGAAATTTCTTGGTGACACTGAAAAACTGTTCGCCGCCCTTAATAACATCCCAGCGGGTCGCTACTCCCAGTTCTTTCAATAAAGGAACCATGCGATTGAGAATTTCCGCGACTCCCCCGCCGACGGCGGTCGAATTAATGTGCTGAATAAGTTTCCCCTGCAGCCGCTCCGCTAAAAGCCGCAGGTCGTCGATAACCGACTGCCCGACAATCGGGGTATATTCTTCCAACCGTGTCATATTATGCCTCTAATCTTTTACGGACTATCTCCAACAACGATTTTCGCAGTCCTTCCAATGTCTGTGTATACGGGTCAAGCCGCGCCAGCTGATCCGCCAGTTCCTTGTCCTGCAGCGAATTTTCAATCCAGTTCGAAAAATCATTATTCCCCCGTTCCAGCCGGAGCCTGGCTTCAAAAATATGGAAATATATGGAATCGATGGTCACCTTGGCCAGGACCTCGGAAAATTCTTTCAAGTCATAAACACAATAATGCGTGGGAAGCACAAAACTCACCGACTTGATAAAATGGAATTCTTCACCCTCGCGGGCGAATTTTCTGGCGGCGGATTTATTTTCTTTAAGATAGGTTTCGATCGTTTCGATGATCTTCTCCCGGAGCTGACGAATCGTCGCATACTGCACGGTGTCGATACTGGCCAGCAGTTCACCCAACTCATCTTCGCCGAGCACTTCGCTGACCCAATACGCGAAATCGTTCGGAGGCTCGGGAGAAAGATATTGGTGCTGCTGCAAAAACCGGTGGGTGTGGTGATAAATCGAAGATCCGGGAACGGTCTTAAGCAAGGCCAGCAATTCACTCAACGTCGCCACCCGCAAACCGGTCAGTTCCGGAAGATTCAACCGCGTATAAAATCGGAAAGATTCCTGGGCCCGTGTTAATTTCATGGCTACGCTTCCTTTTTATTGGAAAAATTGAATTGGATTTTCGTATCCTCGATTTCTTTGCCGGTCTCGACATCGATAAATTTCGACTTCTTAAACGCCAGGATCTGAGAAGGATACACACTGCGGTGCCCGGTAACCAGGAAACTTATGACACAGGCTATGGCCGCATAAGGAGCGATTTGGGGACCGAATAACTCTATGGACATAATGCTGGCGGCAATCGGAGTATTGGCCGCACCGGCCAGCAAAGCCACAAACCCCAGGGCGGAAAAAGTGGCCACATCCAAATTAAACAACTGGGCGAAAAGATTACCCGCAGTGGTTCCGATAAAGAATATCGGAGTGACGATTCCCCCGCTTCCGCCGAAATTAAGGGTTATACTGGTAAAAACAGCCTTCAGCAGGAACGCAAATTCATTAACGGTGCCGCCCTGCAAACAATGTTCAATAGTATCCAGCCCGAGGCCTAAATACCGGGTCGAAAACAAACCGGCCATTACGATCAACACCCCTCCTCCGATAATCCCCTTTAACGGCGCCCACAGACGAATCGCCTTGGAAACCTTATTCCCGACATCCAGCAATTCTATCAGCAGGAACGAGATCAGTCCGAAAAATATTCCGGCAAAAACGACGTATATAAAAAACGGACGGCTGAATGCCGGGATAACATTCAGCGGATGATAGAAATAATTTATGCCGAAAGACTCGGTAACATGAAAACTGATGACTCCGGAAATAAACGACGGCAAAAGCACATCGTAAAGGATCCCTCCGATAAACAAAACCTCGACCCCGAATATCGCCCCGGCGATCGGGGTCCCGAACACGGATGAAAACCCGGCGCTTATCCCGCAGATGACCAGTTTGCGGCGGTCATAGCCGTCGAACCGGAACAGCTTCGCAAACAGCGAGGCCAGTCCGGCGCCGATCTGGGCGCAGGGGCCTTCCTTTCCCGCCGACCCGCCTCCGGCGATGGTTATCACCGTCGCCAGCAGTTTGACCGGAACTACCGAAGCATTGATCTTTGCGTCCTTCTGGTGAATCGCTTCAATCACTTTTTCGGTGCCATGCCCTTCCGCTTCGGGAGAAAGATATTTCACGATCAATGCGCTTATAAAAAAAGCCGCGGGCATAACCAAAAAATAATACCGGTAACCCGAAACCGCGCCGATACTCCAGGTCAATGTCTTCAGAAACAACGCCGTGGAAATGCCGACGATACACCCGACGATTACGGATAAACAAACCCATTTCCCGACGGTCAACATCAGCAACGATTGTTCAATAACTCTTTTTTTCATAACCCGTCTTCTCTTTTTGCCGGATCAACCCCGGCTTCATCCAATGATCTCGTCCCCGATTTTATCCAGAAACTTTCGCACTTCTTCCGGGGTCTTCACATAATACCGCGCCCGGGATTTTTTCGGCCGCCCGACAAAAACGGTGACCCCGTTTGCCGCGATCGCCCGGAAGGCATCTTCATCGGTAATATCATCGCCCACATACAAAGGCACCCCGGCTTTGCGCTGCGCGGCAGAAAAACGCTGCGACCAAAGCCACCGGACGACCTTGCCTTTATCCCATTCCACCGGCGGCATCACCTCAACCACC
>JAQULA010000069.1 GCA_028718845.1 Candidatus Omnitrophota bacterium | reverse complement strand
GCCGCCGGCATTATAGTCAACCTCGGCGGATAATCATCCGGGAAGACCGGCTCCTCAAAAACATCCAGCCCGGTTAACGTATCGCCGCCTTCATTATAAACTTCTTCCTCAAAATCATCCTGTTCCAGCCGGGCCCTGTAATCTTCGATCTTCTCCGCCAACCGGTTGCTTACAACATTAGCGCAAAAAACCGCGAACCGGATATTGGTCCTGCGGTCGAGACGGTTTCGCATCCCGCGCCAATCCAACTCACCGAGCATCTCCCGTGTTTCCGATAACGCGCTCAACAATTGATCCAGCTCTGCGCTGTCCGTGACGGAACGATAATCTTCAAATGCATCGCAAAGCCGGCAAACCTCTTTATCCAGCAATGCGCTATCCGCCTGCCTTTCGGCGCAGGCATCGATCAGGGATTGTAAATCCGGGACCATTGAAGCGGCCGGTTTTCTGCCGCTTACGCGCGGATCGTTCGTAACCGCCGCGGTACTGCCGAAGCGGGATTGCCCCGCGATCGCTTCTCTATTCGAATGTACCCGGGCGGCTTTAGATTCTTGTTTAAAGGCGCTGTATTCCGGTGTGTTTACGACCCGGCTCCTAAACACCCCGGCAAAATCCATGCTAAAAACATCCTTGTAAATATTTTCCCCCCATTTTCTGACGATCGGGCTGTTAACCTGCAAAGACGATTCATTTACCACCTCGTTCAACGCGGCATAAACTCTTATCAAATCCCGGATGATCGCCTGTTCCAGCGTTTCCCGATCGTAAAAGAATTCCCGGAACACCGCCACATAATCCTCGGCGCTGATTTCCGCCTTGCCGTCGCGCTCATTCTGACGTTTTATCATCGCCAGCCGGTAGCGCAAAGACGGACAACTCTGAAATTCGGCGTTCTTGTACCGCTGAAGTAATTCCGCCGCGCTGACCACCCGCATTTCTCCGGCCCCGGACAGCACAAACCGTTTTATGTCTTTTACCCGCGGCAAGGTAAAAAGCTCCGCCGCGCCGCATTGGAATTCGGCGCAGACCCGGTCGATCGCCCGGCGCAAAGATCCTTTTTCCTCCGGCGAAACATCTGCCAGAGAAATCCCGGCCCATCGCGAGGCGTCCAGCAGATCCACGGGAGTGATCATTTCTCTTTCCAGCGCCTTTTGAGTCATCGCGGCAATCGCGTTATCACCGGCATCGACACCCAGCCGGCTGCGAATCGAACTATTATAGAGCGCCACGCTCCGGCTCCTGATCGCGCCGGAATTATGGTTGATTTCGGCCGCGAAATCCGGCTGCGCGGCAAGAAATTCATAAGTGGCCTGCCCCGTCATGCCCAGCGCCTGTAATAGTAATACCTTCTCCTGCAGGCGCGGAAGAGCATTCCGTCTCTTTGCGGCCAGCTCGGTAATGCCCGCTTCGATCTCGTCGCGCATCCGCGCGGATAAGATCCCCAGGTTATCCTCGTTCAAAGCTTTTTTCAGCGCCGCGGACATGACCACGTCAGAAATATCCCGGCCCGCACCATACAGCTTGCGCAGGCCCCGTTCGTAACTGTTTTTGACCGCCTGCTCCGTACTGGCAAGCTGGGCCGCCGCGTCTTCATAAGAGCCCCGGCAATTCGCCAGGGAAATAAACGCCTGTTTTTCTTTTTCCGTAAACGGGAATTGCTTCTTCCGCGTGGCATCGAGTACCTGCTGCAATATCCCGGCCTGCTCAAGGCTGTACGTAATAAGATTGTTTTTCACCGCATATTCCAGGCAATCCAGCACCGTCATATATGACGCTCCCCGGTGCTGTCCGGTCGGGATCCCGAGACGCTTTCGGATCAGCCAGATGCGGTGATTCATTTGAGTTTCGGTAAGCTTTTTGGTTTTATCCGCAGGAAGGGCATTAATAATATCGCCGGACCCGGCCTTGAACCCTTTTTTTACCACCACCCGCAGTGCCGCTTCCAGCGTGGCGCGCAATTCCGGGCCGAGAATATCTATCTCGGTTTTTTCCAATTCCGTGATGTAATCCCGGATGATTTGCCGTTCTTCCATCGAAAGGGTTTCCAGCTCTCCGGGCCGCGTCAATGCCGCGCTTAATATTTCCGAGCGCCGGACCCGGTTAATATCGCTGAATCCTAATTTCGCGCTAATGTGGCGAAAGTTTACGCTGACCAGACTGCGGCTGGACCGCAATTTCTCCGCCACGGATTTATAATCGCCTTGACATTGCGCGTAAACGATCAAAAATTTTTTTTCTTTTTCGGTTAACGGGAATTGCCCGGTACGCACCCGCTCGATACAATCCAGCACCGACCGGCTCCGTGCCCCATCCAGCGGGATATACCCCGTGGTAACCGCGGTTTCGACACAATTCAAAAACCGGACAAAAGGCATTTGAACCGAGGTATCTACGGTCCCCGTTTTTTCCATGGCCCGCTAGACCGCATCGCGCAGCTTTGTGCGCGCCGGTTTGTTCATTGTCCGGGACAATCCCAGAGCCTTTCCCAGGTCATCATAGAAGGTATTGGCGGAAAATGCGGTAATACCTTTTTCCAGGATCACTTCCACCGCGGCGAGCAGGATCTCGCGGGCATCGGACGTATTATGATTTTCTCCGAAACGTTCTGCGGAATATCGCCTATACACCGACTGAAAATCCGGCAAAGACAGCGTGAGCGGCGCGGCCAGTGTTTCCGCGGCATAATTGCGTTCCGGAACGGCCCAGGCCGGACCGGCCGGCAGGATTAAAGCCGGCATCAGCAGCCACAGCGAAACGGATTGGAATATCCTGCGACACATCGGGTTAAGCATGGTTTTCTTCCCCGGCGATTAAAAAGGCGGTAAAGTATACCATAACATGCACTCTGGCGCAAGGTTAGAAAGAAAAAGAAGGACTTGCTTTTTTACGAACGTTGGTTATAATAAATTAAGGACCTAAAATTATGCGAAAACAAAGCGGATTTACTCTTATAGAATTAATGGTGGCCGTTATCATTGTCGGCGTGTTGGCAGCCATCGCTATTCCCGGGTACCTTAATCTGCAGGAACGGGCCAAGGCCTCCAAGGCCCTGGCGACATTGAATGATATCCGGACGGCGTTAAACGTGTATCGCGACCGCGACGCAAACCAGGTCTATACCAACAACATCGCTACTCTCCAGGCAGTAAACCCTTTCCCGGCAAATGACGGAGACTGGGCTTACACGGTTGCCCTTTACAACATTGGCAGCGAACCGCGCGGATACCGGATTACGGCGACCCGTACCGAAGGGACCCACGCAACCAACACTATTGTCATGGATCAAACCGGAACGGTTACGGTTCCGGCTTCCGGGGATAATTCCTGGCCGCCGTAATTCCCGAGAGGGATACGCGGGCTTAAAATCATTTGGCGGCATCTTCCGCCGGACGCAGCAATGCGGTGTATATTTCGCTCACCCGCGCTACCATCGGGTCTTTATCCGTTAATAATATCGCGGCCAGTTTTTTACCGGCACGGCCGAAACGCTCCCGCAGTTCCTTATCCAGCAGCAATTCGATCATTTTAGCGGCCAACTCTTCAACGTTGCCGGGCCGGACCAAAAAACCATTTTCATTATTTTTCACGATTTCCGGAATTCCATCGACCCCATAGGCCACGACCGGCTTGCCAAAGCACATTGCTTCCAATAACGTAATCGGCAGGCCTTCCCATAACGAGGAAAGCGCGGCGATATCGAACCCGGGGAAAATCCGGTCCATATCTTCGCGCCATCCCAAAAGCCGAAAATTATTCTCCAGCTTATTTCGCGCGATGCGGCGTTCCAGCAGGGCGCGCTGGCCCCCGTCCCCCACAAACACAAACATTGCTTCCGGGATCGCGCGAACAACAATACTCGCCGCGTCGATCATGTCGGTAAGATTTTTCTGCGCTTTGAAACAGGCCACAACCCCGACCACCGGCCGAGACGCGCCAATCCCGAGATCTTCTTTCCGGTACGCCTCCGCGGCCCCGGATAAAATCGGTTTATCCACCCCGTACCGGGCCAGGACATAATCCCCGCGCGTCCCGATACCGTTTTGCACTCCTTTGGTAATGTCGGACTGAGAAACCGCGATAAACTTACTGGTCCACCGGCCGGCGCGGCGTTCTAAAAAAACATAGGCCCGGCGCGGCAAAAATTTCTGATAGGCATTAAAACTCCAGCCGTGAATCGTGTGCACCACGACCGGAACTCCGGCAATCCGCGCGGCCAAACGTCCGACAATCCCGGCTTTGGAACTATGGGTATGCACAATGTCGATCCGGCGGGTTCGCATGTAGCGCGCCAGCCACCACACTGCCGCGCAATCCCGCCAGGGAGAAACCGCCCGGCGCAAACAGGGAGCGATATCAAAAACCACCCCGGGCAGCTGCCGGGCTTCATGATGCAGCCGGCCTTCCGGACCGCTGACCAAATATTTCTTATAAATAGCGGGGTCCAGGCCGCAAATAAGGGAAAGGGCCGATTTTTGCGCTCCGCCTAATTCGAGCGTAGTAATAATATGCAGCACATTGCGGGTACGGGTCATGTGGCTCCTGTTAAAAACTCATTCTTCCGCGCATCATATTTCCCGCTGTCATTATACCAAAACCGGACCGGGAAACAACCGAATCTTCTCTGCCGGATTAATAACCCGCTTGTTTTTTTGTTCGGAAAAAGGTATAGTAATTATATGAATTAGGCCGAACCTCGCCCGGCGGTTACGGGCAATACCCGCAAAGGAGTGTCTATGCGAAAATTTGCCGGATTCACTTTGATTGAACTCATGGTCGCGGTCGTTATTATCGGTATTCTGATGACTATTGCCGTGCCTACCTACATACGCTCAATGGAACGGGCCAAATGTTCACAAGCCATGCATGACCTGGAAACCCTGCGCACCGCCGCGATAACTTATTACTCCCAAAACCAGACATTTGTCGGAATGACCATTGCCACGCTGACCCCGTTCATCGGGACCACGATCGAAGATAACGATGATTGGCATTATACGGTTACGATCACGGACTCGGCCCATTTTTCCTTTCTGGCCACGCGCCAACGCGGGCCGCAGGCCGCGGCCGGCAAAACTCAGCTATACCTGAATCAGGACGATAATTTCAATCCGTCGCCCAATGGATCATCATACCCTTACCTGACCCCAACGGTCTGGTAACCGGCCCAATTTTAGGCCCGGGACATTCCCGGGGAATCGGCTGAAACAAAGGTAGCTCTTGTTTTAAGCCTTTAAAAAAGGTATACTATAAGTATAGGATATCGGCCTTATTATACTTGCAACTCTCAGCGGAGGAGGGGCTCATGTTACTGCGCGGCAAATCGGCGTTCACTCTGGTAGAACTGATGATGGTGGTTATTGTCATCGGCATTTTGGTTTCCCTGGCAATTCCCAACTATGTACGGTCTATTGAACGTTCGCGCTGCGCCGTCGCTATCCAAAATTTAAAAACCATGCGCAGTGCCGCGCTGAGTTATTATAACGAAAACGAAACTTTCGATGACCTGGTAAACCCCTCGGATCTTAGCGCGTTTGCCGGAGCTAATTTTGTCGATGACGATACCTTCTGGACCTACGCTTTTAATCCGGCGACCACGATCGACACCTTTACCCTCCGGGCCACGCGCAACGGCGGCCCGCATATTGGGAAATTCATAACCCTGACCCAGAACGACGTCTGGGGCGGAGACTACCCGGTCGAAAACCCCGGCAGCTTATAAACCCGCCGCCGGTTGTTTCCGGACGAGAAATACCCTTGCCATTTTTCGCGACATACCGTATAATAATGCTCACTTCGGCTTACGTGCCCATAAGGCATTGTGACGGGCTATTGCCGCCGAATTCCGGTGGAAAAAGCCGGATGCCCCAGAGCGGAATTCCGCAGCTTCACTTTATTCCCGACGTACCTGCCGCTGTATAAGGCGGGATTGTTCACTGCCGCCGGGCGGGAAAACGCCGGGTTTTTAAAGCCGAACGCGGTTAAATTCTTTACTGCACTACATAAGGGATCGATCATGCTAAAACTAATTACCGATATGATTTTCGGCAATCAAAACGAAAAAGAGATCAAACGGCTTGCCCCGGTCATCGCGAGCATCAACGCGTTGGAGCCGCAAATAAGCAGTCTCTCCGATGCGCAGCTCCTGGCCAAAACCGCCGAGTTCCGGCAAAAAATACAGGCGCGCCTCAGCGACGAAGAACCGGATCCGTCCGAGAACAAGGAACACCTGGCCCGCCGGATAAAAACCGCGCTGGACGCAATCCTTCCGGAAGCATTTGCCGTCTGCCGGGAAGCCGCCCGGCGGACCCTGAACATGCGCCATTTCGACGTGCAGCTTATCGGCGGGATTGTCCTGCATGAAGGCAAAATCGCGGAGATGACCACCGGTGAAGGAAAAACCCTGGTCGCTACCTTAGCCTTGTATTTAAACTCGCTTTGCGGAAACGGCGCGCACCTGGTTACGGTCAATGATTACCTGGCCCAACGCGACTGCGGCTGGATGGGGCCTATTTATAACCTGCTCGGGCTTTCCTGCGCTTCGATCGCCCATGATTTTTCGGTTATTTATGACCCGGCTTATTCCGACGACACGGCCCGCGACGACCGAATGGCCCATCTGCGCCCGATCAGCCGGCAGGAGGCGTATCGCTGCGACATCACCTACGGCACCAATAACGAATTCGGTTTTGACTACCTGCGCAACAACATGGTCACCGGCAAAGCGGACCAGATCCAGCGAAAATTATTCTATGCTATTGTCGACGAGGTGGACAGCATCCTGATCGACGAAGCGCGAACTCCGCTGATCATTTCCGGACCGGCCGAGGCATCAACGGATAAATATTACCTTATTGACAAAATCATTCCGAAGCTTTCCCGCGGAGAAAAAAACGAAGAAACCAAAGAAGAAACCGGCGATTACATCGTCGATGAAAAATCCAACACCACCTATCTGACCGAAGCCGGGGAAACCCGGGCGTCAAAATTACTTAACGTGCCCAATCTCAGCAGTCTGGAAACCATGGAACTGAAGCACCATGTTGATCAGGCCCTTAAGGCGCATAATAATTTCAAACGCGACGTGCATTATGTGGTAAAGGACGGGCAGGTGATCATTGTCGATGATTTTACCGGACGGCTCATGCCCGGCCGCCGCTGGAGCGACGGACTGCATCAGGCGGTCGAGGCCAAAGAAGGGGTCAAGATCGAACGGGAAAACCAGACCCTGGCCACGGTAACCTTTCAGAATTATTTCCGGATGTACGCAAAACTGGCCGGCATGACCGGAACCGCGCTGACCGAAGAAGCGGAATTCCGCCATATTTATAAATTGGACGTGGTGGTAATCCCCACGAACCGCAGCCTGATCCGCGTTAATCATCCGGATGTGATCTACAAAACCGCCAAGGAAAAATTCGACGCCGTCGTCAACGAAATCGCCGATATCCACGCCTCCGGGCGGCCGATCCTGGTCGGAACAATCTCCATCGAGAACTCCGAACGAATCAGTCATTTGTTAAAACAGCGCGGAATCAGCCACAACGTGTTGAACGCGAAATACCACGAACAGGAAGCTCCGATCATCGCCCAGGCCGGCCGGCTGGGAAGAGTAACGATCGCCACGAACATGGCCGGCCGCGGGACCGATATTTTGCTCGGCGGCAACGCCGAATTTTTCGCCAACGAACTTCTGCGCAAAAAAGGCATCGACCCGCACATCGCCACCGGCGAACAGCGGGCCAAGGCTTTGCTTGACGTAAAAACCGAGTGCGCCGGCGAACACGAACAGGTCATTGCCCTGGGGGGCTTGCATATTATCGGCACGGAACGCCACGAATCCCGGCGCATCGACAACCAGTTGCGCGGCCGGGCCGGCCGCCAGGGCGATCCCGGGTCAAGCCGATTTTATCTGTCCCTGGAAGACGACCTGATGCGCATTTTCGCTTCCGATCGCATTACTAAATTCATGAATTTCGTGCAATGGGAAGAAAACATGCCCATCGAACATCCGATGATCAGTAAATCCATCGAAATCGCTCAAAAACGGGTGGAGGCGCACAACTTCGACATTCGCAAACAGCTGCTGGAATACGACAACGTCATGAATAAACAACGCGAGATAATTTATGAACAGCGGCGATTGATCCTGGAGCAGGACAATATTCGCGATTATATCCTGGATATCGTGCAT
>JAQULA010000068.1 GCA_028718845.1 Candidatus Omnitrophota bacterium | reverse complement strand
GAACGCGTTTTTATCAATATTTTTCAGTCCTTGAATTATATGGGGCTGGGTAAATATGACGACGCTTTGGTGGAAGCCCGCGATGTCGATTCAACGCTTAATTCGATCAACTCCCAGTATAAAGAAGATCAAAAAAATGTTTACAAAGAAGATGCCTTCGTGCGTTTGCTGATGGGCATTATATATGAAATCGGCGGCAGCCGCGAGGCGTTTAACGATGCGTATATCTCGTATGAGCGGGCGATTGAAATTTACGAACATGATTATCGGGAAAATTACGGCTTGTCCGTTCCGCAAATCCTGAAGGAAAACATCCTCACGGCGGCGCGAACCATGGGATTGTCCGATTTCAGCCGGTATCGTTCGCGTTATCCGAACGCGGCATTTTTCAGCAGCGAAGAAAAGAAAAATAAGGCCGAAGTATATGTGATCCATTACAACGGGCTTTCTCCGCTAAAGGCGGAAGAAACCCTTACCGTTCCCACGCTCGACGGTCATGTGCTGAAAATCGCTTTCCCGGTGTATCGTTCCCGGCCGTACGCAATTAACGCATCGCGCTTGTTGGCAAAAAATTCGCGCGGCGAAGTATTCAGCGCTTCCAGCGAACTGGTCCAGGACATCGGCGCTATCGCCCGGAAAGACCTGGAACGCCGAAAACTGCGTTTTATCGCCAAATCCGCGGCAAGGACCGCCGGAAAGTATTTTTTTGCCAAAAAGCAGGAGGAAACAATCGCTAAACGGCAGGGGGGCATGGCCGCGGATTTATTTCAATTTATCGGGTCGCTGTATTCGCTGATAAGCGAAAAAGCCGATCTGCGTTCCTGGCAGACCCTTCCGGACCAGATTCGCATTGCCCGGCTTATTCTGGTGCCGGGGGAATATGAATTCAAAATTGAAAATTTCAGTGAAAACGGGGCGAATATGGGGGAATGCGACCTGAAGACAATTTCCCTGCGTACGGGGCAGAAGATTTTTCTTATTGTCCAGACCAACCGCTAAAAACCGCTGCGGCCGGGGAAGGGAAGAGAACGGAAATGAGCATTAATAAGCCGGTACACTGGCAGGTCCTGTTCGGAGCCGTATTGCTGCTGCTCTCGGCGGCGACCTATTATATCCATTATCTTGTTTTTCATGATGCCCGGCATATTTTTATTTATTTGATCGGGGATATCGCTTTTGTTTTTATAGAGGTATTGCTGGTGACCCTTATTCTGCATCAACTTCTGAGCCTGCGCGAAAAAAAAGCGATGCGGAAAAAGATGAATATGGCTATCGGGGTTTTCTTCAGCGAGGTCGGAAAGAAACTGCTTGCCGTGGTTGCGGTATCCGATCTTCAATCGAAAGATCTTTTCCGTTTACTGCGGATCGATGCGGGCTGGTCGAAACATGATTTTTTCCGGGTCCGGGCCGCTTTGGCCAAGCATAACGCAGCGATGCGCGTTACCCCGGAAATGCTGCTGGATCTGAAGGATTTTTTGCTGCGGAAACGTCCGATGCTGCTGCGGCTTTTGGAAAATCCCAACTTGCTTGAACATGAAGCGTTCACCGATTTGCTGTGGGCGGTATTTCATCTGGCCGAGGAACTGTCCAATCGTCCCGTGTTAACCGGGCTCCCGGAAAAGGACCTGGAACACCTCGCGGGGGATATCTTCAGGGTACGCGGCCATTTACTGGTGCAATGGCTGGATTATCTGGAACATTTGAAAAGCGATTATCCGTTTCTATTTTCCCTGGAAATGCGGACGAATGTGTTTGACGCCCAGGCTTCCATCGAAGTCCGGTAAAGTTCCTGATAAGGTCGCGGCTCCCGGATGGTTTGACCAACCCGGGGTTTGCCGCGGCGTTAACCCGGCGATTATCCATGATGCTTATTGCTGCGCTTAAAAAAGAATTACGCGTTATCGCCCGCAAAGATAAAGCCGCGGTTTTAAAGCGGTTTTTTAAAACCCAGCCGGGACAATATGCGGCCGATGATATTTTTCTGGGCATCGGGGTCCCGCAGCTGAGGATGATTGCCAAAAAATATGCGGACGCTGAACTGCCGCAAGTCGGCCGGCTGCTCAGCTCCGCGGTCCATGAAGAACGGTTGACGGCCCTGCTAATCCTGGTGGACCGGTTTGCCGCTGCGGGGGAAGTGGCGCAAAAAGAAATTTATCAAATGTACCTGGACTGTTCCCGGTATGTCAATAATTGGGATTTAGTGGATCTGAGCGCGCCGCTGATCGCGGGAAAATTTCTGCTGGATAAAAATAAGCAGCCGCTCTATGAACTGGCGGTTTCTTCGCTGCTTTGGCAGCGGCGGATCGCGATTGTCGCCACCTTATATTTTATCCGGCATAAACGCTACCAGCCTACCTTGAAAATAGCGAAAATGCTGCTGGGTGACGAGGAAGATTTGATCCATAAGGCTACGGGCTGGATGTTGCGGGAAGTGGCGAAGCGGGAGCGGAATAGAGCGGAGGGTTTTTTGCGCCGGTATTACCGGACGATGCCGCGGACCATGCTCAGATATGCCATCGAGCGGTTTCCCCAATCGCGGCGCCGGGCGTATCTGCGAGGGGAAATTTAAAACATGCTTGAATTTTTTTCATTGAAGTGGTATAGTCATAAAAACCATAAGGAGGGTGTGTATGCCGTACGATGCGAGTTTAGATAATAACTTATTTTCAAAGTCTTGGGAAACGGAATTGGATCGTTTGACGGTCAGTGTGTATTCATACAATAACGGGCCGAAAAAACTCCAGATTTCCCGTAACAGCCGGGACAGCCAGGGTGAAATGAAATTTGCCAAGCTGGGGCGCATGACCAAAGAAGAAGTTGAAGTGGTGTTGCCGATGATTCAAGAGGCGATCAAACACATGTAAGGTTGTTTTGGCATGTCTGGTTTGTCGAACGACAAACCGAGGAAATATAAGGAGGTAGGCGATGGCGGAAATAAAGAAAAAAGCAGTACGAAAGGCGGGGGGGAAAACCGCGGCGGCAAAAAGTACTAAATCCGGCGCTAATAACCTGACGATCGATCAGGCTTTGTTTGATGAATACGTGCGTCAGCGGGCGTATTATCTCTGGGAAGAAAAAGGGAAACCCCAGGGCGATGATATGGATATATGGCTTCGCGCCGAACAGGATATCCGGGCCCAGTTTTCGGCTAAGTAGGGTTATCGCATACTACGCGGCGGAAAGCATTAAGCTTCGGGCCGGGGTATGTCCGGGTAGGTGCGTCCGGCAAGGTTTGTAAACTAAAAGAACCTGAGTTTCAACGAAACTCAGGTTCTTTTTTTAATCTTCGGTAATGTTTACAGGTATCTCTCGATCGGTGTTTTTTCCGCTTCGAATTTAATCGCCGGAGAAATCGCTTTTCTGCCGAAACAAATGCCGATCGATTCAAAAATCGTGACTTGCTCCAGGTCTACGTGGCGCTGTTTAATCGCTTCCTGGGACGGCAGGTAATGAATGGTGTTGCCGTTTAGGCGGACAAAGGTTACTCCGGTGATCCCTTTTTCCAGCAGCAGGATCGCGCAGGCACCGGCCTCTTTGCCGAAGTTTACGTCATATGCCGAGGAGTTGCCGCAGCGCACTAAATGTCCGGGGCGGACTTCCCGTACTTCCGGGATTTCATAGAGTCCGGGCACGTACATCTTGGTTTTTTTCATGAATTCGACGACCGCCGGATCTTTTTTGAACCGTTTGCTTAACTCCTGGCAAACGTATTTTCCGGCTCCGGCCAATTTTTTATGCCCAAAGGTGTCGATTCCCGCGCTTTCGTCGTACAATTCCTGTCCGGTTTTGTCTTTGATCCCTTCGGCAACCATGATCAGGTAGGTTCCCGCTTTTACGTCGCTTTGTTCGATCCTCCGGGTGAATCTCTTTTTGGTGTGTTCATAGAGCAGGTCAAAGTCGATGGGAATTTCCGGGATGAGGATGGCATCGGCATCAGCCGCAACTCCGCCGCGAAAAGCCGTGTGTCCGGCATAACGGCCGAATACTTCCAGAACGATGATACGGTTATGGGTTCGTCCGGTGGTTTTGAGATCCTGTCCGAAGGCGGCAATACGGTTGATGGTGGAATCGGCGCCCACGGAATAGGTCTGTAAATCGAGGTCCATGGTTTTAGGGGCATGGACGCATTTAATGCCGTTGGCGGTAAGATCGACTATAACACTTCCGGTATCGTCTCCGCCGCTGATAATTAGGCCGTCGATTTCGAATTTTTTAAGGCCGGCTTTAATGCGTTCGTATTTTTTGGCGTCATCGATGTTTTTTATCTTTACCCGCGAATGCCCGGCTTCCGACCCGGCCGGATTGGCCTGGACCAGGTCGATGCGCTCCGGATTCAGCTCTACGAGGTTATCGAATTCGATCAGGTTGTAGAGCCCGGCATAACCGTTGGGAATCACGTACGCGTGCATGCCCCGTTTATGAGCCATCTGCGCGGCGCCTTTAATTACCGCGTTGAGTCCGCCGCAATCGCCGCCGCTGGTAATAATACCGATGTTTTTCATGGCAAAACCTCCTTGAGTTTGTTTTAAATTGGAACAATGTAAAATATTTTAACACAGTTTCATGGTTAATCAAGTTAAAAATATGTGCCGGGAGAGCCGATTTATGATATGATAATAAACATAAAAATGGGGACGGCAGGGAAGGGTATATGGCAAAGTTAACGCTTGATCTGCATGAAATTTACAATAAAGGGCGCAGCATCGAATCCGAATTGAACCGTATCATTACCGAGGCGGTTGACCGTAAGATTTCCCTGGTGGAAATCATCCCCGGAAAGGGGAGCGGCCAGCTCAAAAAGCGGGTACAGCGGTTTCTGGCGCAGGCTCACATCCGGGAACGCTATCACCGGGTGCAAAACGATAGTAAAAATTTCGGCAGGATTTTTGTGCATTTCCGCTTTGACAGACAATAAAATAATTCTTACCCGGTTTTTCGCTCTATCCCATAGATATCACGCGGGAGTTGGTTTTAAGTAATTTTGTAATTGACTGCCGTTAAACAGGTTAAGATTATTATTATTTTTGGACTGCGGCTTGCACAACCATAGTTTGTGTGGTATACTTAAGCGCTTTTTTTAAGACGTTGTATCCGGCTTATAAATTAATACCGTTAAGAGGGGATTGTAGGGTTATATATTACATCCCCAGAAATATTTATGGCGCACTTGAACCGAAGGGAGATTACCATGGTACACAACAAGCGGATGTCTTCAACTGATAATAAGGAGCCGAAATCCGGGGAAATGGATTCAGTCGGAGGCAACGAAAATGTGGCGGTCCGGGTCGCGTATCTGGAGGAAGCATACCGGGAATTGGTTAAACAGGTTTCCCGAATTGAAAAAAACGTATCGCCGGGTGCCGGCCGCGAACAAGAACCGGAGCGGCTGGTTGAGCAAATAAATACCCTGGAACAGGAACGGCTGAGCCTGCTGGAACAACTTACCAGCCTGGAGGAGCAACGCGTTTTATCGATGAAGCGCGAAGATGAATTTCGCGCCGTTAAGGCCGAACTGTTGCAATCGGAAAACGAAAAACAGCGTTTGTTGCAGCAGCTCGCCGGGATGGACGAGGAACGGAACAAGATGCTGGAAACAATCGGCGCTCTCGAACGCACAAAAAACGCGGTTTATTTGGAGAAAGAACGCAAGTCCATGGAGGAAGAAATCTCGGCGCTGCAGCGGCAGCGGGACGACGTATGCGTGCGCAATAATGAGCTGGAGGATTATCAGCAGCAGCTGCTGCAAAAGATTCAGGGGCTGGAAAGCCAGCCCAAGGCGATGATCTATCTGGAAAAAAAGAACGAACTTTTGACCGAGGAATTGAGCTCGGCGATGCAGGAAAAAGAACGTTTAAAGAAAGATATTGCCCGTTTAGAGCAGGAGCGGACGCGTTTGCAGGAGAGCGCCGGAACGGCCGATAAATTGCGCACTACCGCCGAACGGCTCACCCGGGAAAATTGTTTATTAACCGATCGTATTGCCGTATTGGAACAGGAAAACATAAAATCGGAACATAAAATCAAGGTTTTGGAAGAAGAAAAAGACAAGTTGGCCCAGGAGAGAAAAAACAAATATGATGAATTAAAGGCGCAGTTCAGTGAAGAAAAACAGCGGCTTATTGATCAGGTCCGGGAAATGGACCAGGAGCGCTTGAAGTTGTTCGCGATGATCGGCGAAATGGAGGAAAGCAAGAAAGTCGTGCCGTATCTCGATAAAAAAATCGGTTTATTGGAGGAGGAGTTAAAGCAGGCGCAGCAGCAATTCACTCAGGTCCAGGCCGCTTTTGCTCTGGTGGAAAAGGAGCGTAATGACCTGCTGGATAAAATCTCGGTCCTGGAAGAAAAAAGGAATACCCGGCTCCGGATCGAACAGGACAATGGAAAGCTTCAGAAGCGGATCGCCGAATTGGAGGCCGCATGCGCCGTGCCGGAAAAACAAACCAATATCGCCGGGCCGCAGCCGGATGACGCGGAGTACAAAAAAATTCGCCGGGAATTGATCCGGGAGCACGAAACCTGCGCCCAGGCCCTGGAGGAACTGGAACAACAGAAACATCGGTCCGAGGAGCGCATAGCCGAACTCGTGCGGCAAAACCGGGATTTGCTGGATCAGCTTGCTAAAGCGGGTCAACCGCCGGTCGCCGCCTATGTTTTGGATAAAGAAAAGCTGGATGACCTGAAGGAGTTCACCCTGGAAGCAATTCAGGCCCGCCGTTGGAAAAACCCGGAATTCATTAACGGGGCCTACGATGCCATCGGATTGTTTTATCGGACCTTATTGGCCGACCGGCCGATCAAGAAAAAAATAAAATAACTTTTTCGGGGGTAATATATCGCCTGCGTGAATTTTTTTCATGCAGGCGTTTTTATGCCGGTGATTTAGCAATTGACAATAACGCATGCCGATAGTAATATAGTAGCCGCAAGCAGTTAGTGTTATTTCTGCGATAAGGTTGCCGAGCTGAAGGTCCGGAGGGGTAATGAAATCATTAACGGGTATATTGATCTGGAGCCTGCTGTTGATTACCGGCACGGACACGGTCTGCGCTCAGACTATTGCGCCGGACCAGGATCTCGGTGCGGCGCTTCGTAAAGTAATCGTGGAAAATTTGGACGCTTATGAAAAAGAAGATTTGGCGCGTGTTTTAGCCACTGTTCATACGCAAGCATTGGGCTATCTGGCTACCAAGCAGGCTACGCTGGAAATGTTTTCCGAATTCGATTTGCATTATGAATTGCTGGAATTCCGTTTTCTCAGTCTGGACGGTGAATACGCCATGGTTCGCGCCAAGCAAAAAACGATGAAGGTCAATGGCCCGGCTTTTCGTGATAGTATCGTCGAAACCGTCATTATCTTTAAACAGGAGGAAGGCCGGTGGAAGTTTTGGACTCAGGCCATACTCGACGTGCAAATTTTAAATTAGGATGCTTAATTGCGGAGGAAGAGGATGGATGCTCTTGCTGCCGAACGGATTAAAAAAAAGCAACGCGCTGTGAGAAGCGGGTTGCTTTTTTCGGTTGTGGAGGATTGATAAGGAGGGGATATGTCGAGAGAAAGAAGAGGTTTTGCCCGTCTATATATCGGGGTTGAGGCGATATACCGGCGTAATGGTGGACAGGAATTGGAAAATAAAGTTCTGGTGCAGGATATCAGTCTTTCGGGGGTTCGCTTTATTTCTAACGAGGTTCTTTCTTCCGGCGATGAATTGATATTTACTCTGAACATCCCGGATATCAGCGTTCCCGTCAATGCCCGGGGAAAAGTAATCTGGCAGAAGAAATTTTCCGAATCGTTCTACGATACCGGGATAGAATTTTCGGATATCTCCGATCAATTGCGTCATACCCTGGCGGCGTATATCGAAAATGCCCTGGGCCGGGTGGAAGAACACCGGGAATTTGTTCGTGCCAATCTGAGTACGATGGTGGTGTACCAGTGTACGGACGCGGCCGAAAATCGCTGTATCAGTGTCGATGTAAGTCCCACCGGACTTAAAGTATTCATGAAAGAAGTGTTGGAAAACGGCACGTTAATGCGGCTTAACTTTATGCTTCCGGATGATTCCCAGCCGATCCAGGCGCAGGGAAAGATCATCTGGCATAAAGTCCGGGACGATAATTTTACGGAATCAGGGATCGAATTTACCGTCATTGATGCGGTTTGTATCGATAAAATTAACGCGTATGTAAAGAAAACTCTGGGG
>JAQULA010000067.1 GCA_028718845.1 Candidatus Omnitrophota bacterium | reverse complement strand
CCCTTCAAAGAATCTTCTCCGGCATGGTCTTCGGCTGCGGCCGGAGCCTGGGGCCGGGTAATCCGCTCCGGCAAATCCTCCGGCTGCAGGGCATCCCGGTCGCCTAAAGCCACCGCGCTCTCGATCGCGTTTTCCAGCTCACGCACATTTCCCGGCCAGGAATATTCTATGAATAGATCCAGACATTCCCGGGAAATTTTTTTGGGGGATTTTCCCGGAAGTTGGAATTTTCGCAAAAAATGGTTAACCAGTAAAGGAATGTCTTCGCGCCGCTCGCGCAGCAACGGTAGATAGACACTGATCACACTGATACGATAAAACAAATCTTTCCGGAAATTTTCCCGCCGCACTTCATCGTCCAGATTACGGTTCGTGGCGGCAATAATCCGCACGTCAACTTTTATCGTTTTGGTCGCGCCGACCGGACGGATCTCGCGTTCCTGCAAAGCACGCAGCAGTTTCGCCTGCATAGCCTGCGAGGTTTCACCGATTTCATCCAAAAACAGGGTCCCCTCGTTGGCCACTTCAAACAAACCCTGCTTGGTGGAAATCGCGCCGGTAAACGAACCCTTGACATGGCCGAACAACTCGCTCTCCAGCAATTCTTCCGGCAGCGCCCCGCAATCGATGGAAACAAACGGTTTATTGGCCCGCATACTGTTATAATGAATCGCTTTGGCGATCAATTCTTTTCCCGTGCCGCTTTCCCCGTTGATCAATACCGTCGTATTGGTTTTAGCCACTTTATCGATCAGATCGAACACTTTCTGCATTGCCGCGCTTTTTCCGATAATATTGGCAAAACGATAGCGCTCTTCAAGCTTTTTCTGCTGTCCTTTATCTTCCACCAGAATTCGTTTCTGGCTTAACGCTTTTTTGATAACCAGTTTCAGTTCATCCAGCTTGAACGGCTTCAGCAGATAATCGTACGCCCCGTAGCGCAGGGCCTTGACCGCCGTTTCCACCGAAGCATAGGCCGTGATCATCAACACAATACTTTCCGGATTGTGATTCTTGATCTGCTGCAGTAATTCAATCCCGTTCATCGCCCCCATGCGGATATCGGTGATCACCATATCGAACGGTTCCTGCTTAAAAGCCTGCAGAGCCTCTTCACCGGAAGTAAAACAGCGAACCGCGAACCCTTCTTTTCCCAGGACCACACTCAGCCATTCCAGAAGGTCTTTTTCATCGTCAACCAGGAGAATCTTCGCCTGCATACCCATTATTCCTCATTTCTGCGCTATTGTTCGTAATAAATAAACCCGGAACACCGTGCCCTTACCGGCCTTACTTTCAACCTTGATCGTTCCGCCATGTTCCTTGATGATCGCCGATACGATGGCCAGCCCCAAACCGATACCGTTATCTTTACCGCTGGAAAACGGCTCGAACAAGGTTTCCATCCGTTCCGGCGGCATGCCTTCACCATTATCGATAACATCGAATTCGATTTCATTATCCGCAGCCCCCGCCATAAGCCTAACGGTTATCACCCCGGTCTTACCCACGGCTTCAACGGCATTGACCAGCAGATTAAACATTACCTGCTTAATCTGCTGCGCATCACAGCTGATTTTTACCTCGCCAAGACTGCTTTCTTTTTTTATGGTCACCCCGGGCTTGAAATCCTTGCTGCTTTTCAATAAAAAAATAACCTCATCGATCAATTCATCCGGCGAAACTTTTTCCAACTGCAATTTTCTCGGTTTAACATATTCCAGCAAACCGTTCATGATATCATTCAACCGCATGGTTTCCTTAATAATAAGGTTGAATAATTTTTCATTTTGCGCATCAAGCACCAGGTTTTCCTTAAGCGCTTCGACGCACCCGGAAATCGAAGCCAGAGGGTTACGTATCTCATGCGCGGTATTCGCCGCCAGTTTGCCGATTGCCGACAAACGGTCTTCCCGGCGCAGCCTTTCCTGCAATGAATAAACCACCTGGTCTTTTTTTCTAACCTGATCGGCGATATAGGCGCTTAAAAATCCGATGATACAAAACACCGCCACCCGGAAATAGAGCAATGAAAATACATACGAACTCTCCCTCGGGGACATCGGCGACATACCCTGCGGCATCGGAAAAACCCCAAAATACTCCAGGCTAACCACCCCGGCATACAACGTGCTTCCGATTAACGCGGTCATCATTGCCGAAGACGGAGAAATGATGATCCCGGCGGCAATACTCGAAAGCGGCAGCAACAGGCTTATGACCGAGTCAAGCCCCCCGGTGTAATGAACCAGCAGGTTTTCGATAATAAGGTCCAGGATTATCTGGGCATAGAGCAAACCGCGATGGTAAATACCGGCCAGCAGTAAAAGCAGGTAGATGATCGTCAAAAAATACAGTATGGATACGATGAAATAAACCGGCGTACAAGCCAGGCCGAAAAGCGCGGTATTGACGATAAGAATTATCGTGGCAATAACAAAACGAAAAAAAATCAGGGCATAAAGCGGCTTTTTATTGTTCACCATTGATGCTATTATAAAAGAGGTACGCGGGAAAGTCAATTACCGTCACAGCCGGCGTATTCGGCCACAGCCGAAACCATCCGCTTTACACACGGGTTTATGCTCTCAACGCCCGGAATTTAATTCATCGACGCTTCCGTCCGTTTCCACCGCCGGATACCCCGTTGGGTTTTATCCGACCAATTCCGTAATCTTGAATATCGGCAGAAACATAGCGATAACAATAGACCCGACCACAATCCCCAAAAACGCGATAATCAGCGGTTCGATTAAACTGGTAAGTCCGCTCACCGCAGCGTCGACCTGATCTTCATAAAAATCGGCGATTTTACTCAGCATCTTTTCAAGTTCACCGGATTCTTCCCCGACCGATATCATCCGCGTTACCATCGGCGGAAAAACCTTGCTTTTTGCCAGCGGAGAGGAAATACTTTCTCCTTCCCGGATCCCGGCCCGGGCTTTATCGACCGCGCCCTCGATAATCACATTGCCGGCGGTCTTGCCGACGATTTCCAGCGCGCCCAATATCGGCACGCCGCTGCGGATCAGGGTCGAGAGGGTACGGGAAAACCGCGCTACCGCGACTTTGCGCATTAAAATCCCAAACACCGGGAGGGATAATTTGAGTTCGTCGAATTTCATCTTCCCTTGCGGAGTCTGGACCACCTTGGCCAGGACAAAACCGATAAGGCCGATCACTCCCACGGCAACAACAAAGTATTTTCTCAAGGTATCGGAGATCCCGATAAGAATCTGAGTCGGCATGGGCAAGGTTCCGCCCAAGGTGGAAAAAATTTCCTTAAATGTCGGAATGACTTTTAACAGCAGCACCAGGGTAATACTCATGGCCATGAGCATAACCACCGTAGGATAAACCATCGCCGATTTTACCTTACGGGTCAGCTGGTCGTTCTTTTCCAGGTATCCGGAAAGCCGTTCGAGAATTTCATCCAACATACCGCTGGTTTCCCCGGCCTTCACCATATTGGTATAAAGCAGCGAAAAAATCCGGGGATGTTTTTCCAGGGCCGCGGACAAACTCGATCCGGCTTCGACATCGCCGCGAACCGTACCGACCACCTGGCGGAAAACCGGGCTTTCCATCTGCTCACTCAGGATATCCAGGCTTTGCACCAGAGGAATACCGGCGTTGACCATGGTCGCCAATTGCCGGGAAAAAATAACCAGTTCTTCCGCTTTTATCTTCGAATTTTTGGACTTGACCGCCGCTTTTGCCTTTTTTTCCTCGGAAATGGTTATGATGATCAGATTTTTTACGCGCAGCATATCCAGCGCCACGTTTTCGTCCTTGGCCTCGATAAAATCGGTTACCGCGTTTCCCTCTTCATCTTTTGCCACATACTTGTACAAAGGCATACGTTCCTCCTTATAGACATACCGGCGTTTCCTGAATTAAGTCAGACTTATTATACCGCAGAATATTTATTTTTTGCACGAATTTTTATCCCCGAGAAAAAAAGCGGGTACAAGCCCGCTGCGCCTAAGCCGGTTTTACTCTTTCGACGTCACGCGCAATACTTCTTCCAGGGTGGTTTTACCGTTTAAAAAATTAGTTATGCCCGTATCGCGCAAGGTGAACATTTTCTGCTCCTTTCGCGCGTAACGCTTAATTTCGTCGCTGGAAGCGCGTTTCATGATCATTTCCCGGATATTGTCATTCACGACCATAACTTCCAGAAGGGCGAAACGGCCGCGGTATCCGGTTTTGCCGCATTTATCACAGCCTTTCCCCCGGTATACGGTAAGCTTAGAGGCATCCAGTTCCAAATCCAAACGGTCAAGCACGGATTGGGGGATTTTATACGCTTCCTTGCAATCCGGACAAATTCTGCGCGCCAAACGCTGCGCCGCCACCGCGATCACGCTGCTGGCAATCAAGAACGGTTCTATTCCCATATCGATAAGGCGGGTTACCGCCCCCGGCGCGTCGTTGGTATGCAAAGTACTCAACAACAGCGCACCGGTCAACGCCGCTTTAATCGCGATATCGCCGGTTTCAAAATCACGGATTTCCCCGACCATCAAAACATCCGGGTTCTGGCGCAGGATAGAACGCAGTCCCGCGGAAAACGTCAGACCGATATCCGGCTTTACCTGCACCTGGGTAATACCGGCAACCTGGTATTCCACCGGGTCTTCAATGGTAATAATGTTGCGGTCCGGGGTATTTAGTTTATTCAGGACCGAATATAATGTGGTCGATTTTCCGCTGCCGGTAGGTCCGGTGACCAGGATCATCCCGTAAGGCCGGGTCACGGCATATTGGAATCCCTCCATGGCCTGGGGAAGAAATCCCAACGCCTCCAGCCCGATGCTTAAATTCGCTTTATCCAGCGCGCGCATAACCACTTTTTCCCCGAAACTTATCGGAAGGACCGATACCCGGAAATCGACTTCTTTTTCCTCCAGTTTTACCTTGAAGCGCCCGTCCTGGGGAACCAGCCGCTGGGTAATATCCAGATTGGACATGATTTTTAAACGCGCGGTCACCGCGTTCTGGATCTTTTTCGGCAAGGAAGCCGCCTCGCCCAAAGCGCCGTCGATACGGTAACGAACGCGGATACGGTCTTCATAGGGCTCGATGTGAATATCCGAAGCGCGTTTGATCAGGGCCTCGGCGATCAGGGCGTCAATCATTTTGACAATCGGCGCTTCCGAACTGGACCGGATGACTTCCCCGATATCGATCTGGTCCTGGGCTTTCACAAATTCGATATCTTCTTCACTGACTTCTTTGACCAGATCATCAAAGGATTGCTTTTCTTTCTGGGCATCTTCCTTGTGATGATAATAACGGTCGATCGTCTTGGTAATATCGCTTAAAGCCGCCACCACCGGGATCACATCGTACCCGGTCAGGGCTTTGATATCGTCGATTGCCAGCACGTTCAAAGGATCGCTCATAGCCACCGTCAGCATATTGCCCAGTTGAGATACGCACAACAAGCGATAATGGCGGGCGACATGTTCGGGGATGATTTTCACCACCTGCTCCGTTCCCTTGAATTTGTGAAGCGCCAGCGGCGGAACATCCATATACCGGCAGAAACAATTGACAATATCTTCTTCCTTGACGAAATTTTCCTCGATAAGGATCGTTGCCAGCTGACCGCCCTTTTTACGCTGTAAATCAAGCGCGCGCAGAACATCCTGCTCTTTGATCAGATTATAATCGAGCAATAATTCGTTGAGCCGCTTTTTACCTCGCTGCATAACCCGGCAATCCTTTTATTTATTATCGTCAATAGTCAACCGCGTTACCTCTTCCAGGGTGGTAATACCGAGTACCGCTTTATTCACCCCGTTTTCCCGTAATGTCGACATGCCTTCCTGCCGAGCCTTAGCCTTGATCACGTTTTCCTGAGATCGGGACATGATCAGATCCCGGATATCCGGGGTCAACATTAATACTTCGCACAATCCGGTCCGGCCCCGGTATCCCGTATTTTTGCATTCCGGGCAGCCCACGGCTTTGAACACTTCCTTATATTGCCCGGGGATTTTAAACTCTGCTCGGATCGCCGGAGTGATCGGATACGGCTGTTTGCATACCGGGCACAATCTCCGGATCAGGCGCTGGGCGCAGACCATCAGGCATGATGAAGTGATCAAAAACGGTTCCATCCCCATATTGACCATACGGGTCACCGCTCCGGCCGCTTCGGTCGTGTGCAGGGTGCTTAAAACCAAATGGCCGGTAAGCGCCGCTTTAATCGCGATGTCCAGGGTTTCCAAGTCGCGAATTTCTCCGACCATGATCACGTCGGGATCCTGGCGCAGGAAAGAACGCAGTGCCCCGCCGAAAGTCAGCCCGACATCCGGGTTGACGCTCACCTGATTAATCCCTTTCAGCTGATATTCAACCGGGTCTTCGGCGGTACAAATATTTTTTTCCGGATCATCGACATATTTTAAGATACTATACAGCGTGGTCGATTTCCCGCTGCCGGTCGGGCCGCAAACCAGGATCATGCCGTGCGGCTCCATGGCAACTTCCTTTATGTTTTTCAGCGGCTCCGCCTCAAACCCCATGCTATCGACATCCAAAACCACCGCGGTTTTATCCAATACGCGCAGCGCCACCTTTTCCCCATGGCTGGTCGGCATGATCGAAACCCGGAAATCGACTTCCCGGTCGCTGATTTTAATTTTAAAACGCCCGTCCTGCGGCAAACGATGCTCGGCAATATTCAAAGTCGACATGACTTTTATGCGGGAAACAATCGCCTCCTGCATCGATTGCGGAGGCGAAGGAAATTCTTTCAGGATACCGTCCAGACGATAGCGGATGCGAAACATTTTTTCCTGCGGTTCAAGCAGAATATCGCTGGCCTGCTGCCGGATCCCCTCCGCCAGGATCATATTCGTGACTTTGACCACCGGCGCGTCTTCGACGTCGCGCATCAGCTGCTGCATATTCACGGTTTTTTCTTCGTCTTTTTCCTCGACGATTTTCAGATCCATATCCTTAACGTCGTCGATAATACCCCGGATCTGCTCGTTCGTGGAAACACCGTAATAAGTATTGATCGCCGACTTCACCTCCTGCTCGGAAGCAATAACCACTTTTAATTCAAAATTGGTCAGCACTTTAAGCTCATCGATCGCTAAAATATTCAGCGGATCGACCATCGCTACGGTCAATACCTTGCCGATCTTTGAAACCGCGATCGCCTGGTATTTTTCCGCCGACTGTTTGGGAATGATCTGTACGATTTCCGGATTGATTTTTATTTTCGAGAGATTGATCGGAGGGATATTCAGGCTTTGGCTCAGGACAATCACCAGGTCTTTCTGGCTGATATATCCCATGGTCGTCAGCACGTCGCTTAAGCGGCGGCCGGTTTTTTTTTGCGCTTCGATCGCCTCATCCAACTGTTCTTTAGTCAAAAAATTGGAGCGGGTAAGCACCTCCAGCATTTTGTCTTTTATGCTTTGAACCATTGATTCGACCTCGCCCCTGATCTTTAGGCATAATATTGGGTTATGGCATTATTGATATCGGAAAAAGTGGAAATGAATAACTCGACGTTCAAACCGGTAATTTTCCTGATTTCATCCTGGGCCGTGGCATTGAGCGGGTCAGCCGTAGCAACCGTAAGAATATTGCCGATTTTGTCAATGGCAATCAAAGAAAACTCTTCGGCTGTTTTCCGGGGGATTAATTTAACGATCTCGGCGTCGATCGTATAATTGGCTAATTGCAGATAGGGAAACCCGAACTGAGTAACCATCGTGCTGACCAAATCTTCCTCGCCGAGAAAACCCAGGGAAACAATGGTTTTAGCAAGCATCCCCCCTTGTTTCTTTTGCGTTTCCTGAGCTTTTTGCAGCTGATCCGCGGAAAGGACCCCCATTTCCAGCAGCGCATTTTCCAGCTTCTGGGTATTGCTGGTCTGCTCAAACACGCTGGCTTCGATCTGCTCCTGGGTCACGAACCCGAGTTTAACAAAAATCTGTCCGAGCAATCCGCCCTCTTTAAGCTGAATTTCCAAAGCCTGATCCAGCTGCTGCTGGGAAAGCAGGCCGCGCTCGAAAAGAATTTGCCCGATTTGTTTTGATTTCGTTTTTTTCATCGGATACCGTTAGCGTTTGAACAACCTGACCAAATCATCCGGATCCATCGAACGCGATATCGCATCTTCATAAGAAATAAGTTTTTGCGAATAGAGCTCATACAGGGATTGGTTCATAGTCTTCATCCCTTCTTTCTGGCTGGTCTGCACTATCGAGTAAATCTGGTGCACCTTCTGTTCGCGAACCATACTTTTGACCGCGGCAGTCGCCACCATCGCTTCGACCGCCAGTACGCGGCCGCTG
>JAQULA010000066.1 GCA_028718845.1 Candidatus Omnitrophota bacterium | reverse complement strand
TATGGCCCCGACGTTGCAAGGGATTATTGATCTGGTGCAATGGGTCCAGGATAATGATAAAATAGATAAGATTTATCTGATGGTCCTGATGCAGCCGAACAATACCGAGCCGCAGGCGCAATGGTGGCGGGACGAACGTTTTAACGCGTTATGGCCCAAGGATTATAAAAAGGCCGCGGCGGTATTGGACGAATTGATCGCGCTTAAACGCAAAGGGTATAAGATTTGCAATCCGGTTGAGCATATCCAGGCATTCAAGCCTTATTTCCACGATCCGGCGACGTACGTAAAAGAAAGCGCCTGTAATATCGATCACGCGATACACATCAGCGCGGTCGGCGATATGTTCATGTGTTATCAGCAGGAAAGCCTGGGTAACGTACGGCAAAAATCGGTGGATACGATGTGGCAGGCGGATCATGCGGCGCGGGTGCGAGCGCGGATCAATGATTGCCGGGAAAACTGCCATTTTCTATTGAACTGCAAGTTTGAGGTCTGATGTGAACGAGGACGGACGGAATATTTTTCCTTCATATTGCTGTGTCGCATTGCTGGAAAGCTGTTTTATGCGCTGCAAGATGTGTTTTAAATGGAAGGACGATATCAATTACCGTTCTCCGGAAGAGCCGAGCTTCGATCAGTGGAAGGCTTTTCTGCGGGGGCTGGCTGAACTGTGCGAACGGAAATTTTCGGTTAATTTCGCCGGAGGGGAGCCGCTGGCCCGGACGGAAACGTTACCGTTGATCCGGTTCGCGCGCGAGCTGGGATTTGAAACACTGCTGGCTACCAATGCTTATCTGATCGATGAACCAAAGGCCCGGGAGATTGCCGGAGCCGGGGTAAGCGATGTGGTTATTTCCTTGGACGGCTCCAACAGCGCGACGCATGATTTTTTGCGGGGCAAAACGGGAAGTTTCCGGAACGTAATCGCGGCGATCGACTATCTGGATAAATATGCCCGTCCGATCAAAATCAGTTTATGCACCGTTATCTCGGCGGTAAATTTGTCCGAGGTTGTTAAACTGGTCCGCTGGGCGGAAGCGGACGGCCGGTTTTATGGAATATGCTTTCAGGCCATCACCCAGCCGTTCAGTACGGCCGAGGATCCGCTGTGGTATAAAAAGGATGAGTTCTCGTTTTTATGGCCGACCGATATGGGTTTGGTCGATACGGTAACGGCTGAGCTGGTAGGTTTAAAGAATTCGGGCGCGCTGCGGAACGGATTTATGATCCATAACCCGGCGCATCAATTCGATGTGTTTCGGAATTATTTCCGGGATCCGAAAAAATTCATAAAAACGGACAAGTGTCATCTGGATTACCGGGCGATCAATGTCACTCCGCTGGGTGACGTCCATATTTGTTTTAATAAGCCGGCAATCGGCAATATCAAGAGCGCGGATATCCGGACCCTGTGGTTCAGCGATAAAGCGCAGCGGGTTCGCCGGGAAATCCAGGCCTGCCGCCGGAATTGCCAGGCATTGGTGAACTGTAACTATGACGAAAAGGCGGATTATGTGGCATAAACTGATAAAAAATATGTGGGCCGGGAACCGGCCGGGCCGGGAAATTCCGGCGCCGCCGCGGGTAAATACGGTAAACCCGGAATTCGGATGTCTGGGGATCACCGATGCGTGTATGCTCCACTGTAAGATGTGTCATAAGTGGGAACCGGATATTTTTATCGATAAAAAAGATGTTGATTGTTTTCCGACGGTGGAACAATACCGGAAATTTCTTTACGGCCTGCGCGAGATTGTCGGCGATGAATTCGTCATGAATTTCGGCGGAGGAGAAGCGCTGTTGTTCAAGGATATCTTTGAAGTCATCAAGACCGCATCGCAATGCGGACTGCGGACAAACCTCAATTCCAATGGTTTTCTGATCGATGAAAACATTGCCCGCCGGCTGGGCGAAAGCGGGCTGCAGCACATCAAATTATCACTGGATAGTATCGACCGGGACACTCACGATTATATGCGCGGAGTCAAAGGCGTGTACGACCGGGTGATGCGGGCGATCGATAACCTGCACCGATTCGCTCCGTCGATACGGGTATCGCTGATCAGCGTGATCTATGAGCAGACCTACCGGAGATTTATTCCGCTTATGGAATGGATCAACGCGAATGATAAAATCGAACATGTATTGATTATGGTGGCGATGCAGCCGAATAATACCGCTCCGGAAGAACAATGGTGGAATGGGGAGCACGGTTTTTTATGGCCGAAAGACCGGAATGCGGTCGATGCGCTGATGGATGAAGTAATCGGATTAAAGGAACGGGGTTATAAAATCATCAATACCGCCGGACAACTCAGAGCGGCAAAAAACTATCTGGCGCATCCGGAGTGTTTTGTGAAGAAAACGACCTGCAATATGGATAAAGCGGTACACGTCAGTTCGATCGGGCAGGTATTTCTTTGTTTTAATTACGGGCTGCTCGGGGATATCCGCCGGGGAGATGACATCCGCGAATTGTGGGGATCGGAACAGGCGCAGGCGATCCGGGAGAAAATAAAAACCTGTAAGAAAAACTGTCATTTTCTGATCAACTGCTTTTTTGAGGAAGATCCGCAAGGGGCAGAGGAATCCCGAACCTGATCCGGTGCGGTGATGACCATGAGCATCGATTTTTAAGGGGTAATTAATGAAAGCGCTTGAGTTTTGCGATCTCGGGGTCGCCTATCAATGCAATTATCGATGTAAGATGTGCCGTTTTTGGGAAAACAGTCCGCTGAACAAGGGGAATGTGCTGACGAACGAACAGTGGAAAGAGATCCTCCGGCAGTTACACGATCTGCCGCGCGCCGACGGGTTTACGCTGAATTTTTCCGGGCCGGGAGAGATTTTCCTCCGCGACGGGATTTTCAGCCTTATTCAGTGTGCCAACGAATTGGGATTGAAGTCTCAGATAATTTCCAATGCGTCATTGATTGACGAAAAAACCGCGCGACAGGTCAACGCTTCCGGATTGAAGTTCCTGAGTTTTTCCTTGGACGGGAAAACCGCCCGGACGCATGATTATCTGCGGGGTGTTCCCGGGGCCTGGGAAAGAGTTATGCGGGCGATCGACAATATCGCGCGTTATTCACCGGAAACGAAAATAAGTATTAATACGGTGATAACCAAGGTCAATCTCCCGGAAATAACCGCGCTTACCGAATTGCTGCAGGAGGATAAACGGATCGCGCACGTAAATTTTCAGGCCATCACCCAGCCGTTTTCGTTTGCCGATCCGCGGTCGGAGCAATGGTTCGCGCAGGAGCGGGATGGTTTTTTATGGCCGGATGCCCCCGGTTTGGTTGATCAGACGATTGACGCGTTAATAGGCTTTAAAAAACGGGGATATAAAATTGCCGATAACGTTGAACAGCTGGCCTTATTCCGGGATTATTTTTTGGATCCGGGCCGGTTTATCAAGCAGGGGCGTTGTAATCTGGGCAGCGGCAGCGTGCTGATCATCGATCCGGTCGGTCTGGTTTCCCGGTGTTCATTGGTCGGCCCGATCGATACCCTGAGCAGCGGCAAAACGCTCCGGGAGATTATCGATTCACCCCAGGCGGATATGCATAGGATGAAGATCGATCAATGCCAGAAAAACTGCCACTTAGTGGTGAGTTGTTATTATCAGGACGAGGAGTCATAACCTTGCAAGGGAGAAGTCCGGCATGTTGAAAAAATTGCTTTCTAAGATCATTCGATCTGAATTTATCAATGGCCCGTTGCGTTTGAGCACCCACGAGCGCGGACTGGAGCTCTGCTTCGGCAATACCCTGCTGAGCCGGGATTTGGGGGTTCACACCGCTTTGTCGGTCGATGGAAAATGGTACAGTTCGGCCCAGGGGGTGTGGGATATCCGCAAAACCGACGATATCTTATCGGTCACGATCGATTGGCCGGACTTGCCGGTGCGTCAATTGTTGCAGATTAAACGGGTCGATACCGGTTTTAATCTTGTCGTGTACATGGATGTTAAAGAAGCGCTGGTAATCGATAAAATGATTGCCGGAGTGATGCTGCGCTCGGAATACGACTCCTGGTTGAGCAGTGTCGAAGCCGGGAAATTCCCGGCGTTTAACCTTGACTGGGAGAATATATTTTTGCAGGATGTCAATGCCAAGGTGCTGGGGGCCGGCAGCGCCGGGGGTTTTCCGGCGGTTATTTGCGAAAACCTGCAGCCCGGCCGTCTATTACTGCAAAATGCTCCGCAGGGATATCAAAGCCGGGCGCTGCGCATTGAAGTGGACCGCGAATACCCTTGTTATGAACCCCACCGGTATAAATCATTCAACCTGAATGTGCATGTATTTTCCGAGGCCGAAGCCGCGCGGGATTTTATTATCAGAAAAAATAAACAGCTGCTGCAGATGAAACAGCTTGAAGATGGGAAATTAAAGCTTTGCCTGGAGGATTCGGCGGTGCATGTTTATTGGGATAATCAGCGGCTTACCGCCAATCAGGGGCTGCACTCGGCATTGCTGATCAATAATGAATGGTTCGATTCCAGCAAAGGGGATTGGACTATCGAGCGGATCAATGACCAGTGCATCTACGTCAGTATCGATTTTAAGCCGCTGCCGATCAAGCAATTCTGGCAGTTGAATTTACAGAATGAACGTTCTTTTATCTGGAAGGTAAAGACCCAGGTGGTGGAAAAACGGGAGAATCCGGTTCGCCGGGTTTCCCTGGGGCTGGTGCTGCTTCCGGAATATACGCAGTGGTTCGGAGGCTGCGAAGCGGGATGTTTCCCGGAAGGGTTCGGACCGTGGCGGGAAATGATCGAAGACCGGGAGCAAGGCGCGATCGGGGTAAATAACTCGGCTTTGCTGCCGGGGGTGTTTTTTAGAAATCATGATGATATCCGGGCGAAACTGCTGGTCCAGAACGGCGACCATATCGCTCGGGCGCGCTTTTTGCAGGCGGTAAAATCGAGCGGCGGGGGAAACGGCCAGGTAAGCGATCCGGATTTTAATTTCGAACAGGAGATCAGCATTGCCCCCGACGGGCGGGTTATTGCCGAATATGTTCAGGAGAGAATGACCGGGGAGATCATGCGCCGGGGAATACAAGCCGGTCCTTTAGCGGTGCTGTGCGGCGAGGGGAAAGTGCGCCTGTTTTGGCAGGGGAAAGAAATCACCCGCGATATCGGCCTGCATTCGGCGTTGTGTTCCGGCGGGCGCTGGTATGATTCCGGAAAGGCCAAATGGGATATCGAAAAAGTGTCGCCGGAAAAATTACGGGTGAGCGTTGATTTTAATCCGTTCCCGGTGATGCAGGCATGGGAGCTCGAGCTGGTTTCACCGGTCGAGTTATCCTGGCGGATTGTGATGAGTATCGCCCGGGAGGTCGAGCTTAATGAGCGTAAGGCCGGGATCATCCTGGACGAAATTTACCGCGAATGGTTCAATTCGTTCGAGGAAGGCCGGTTCCCGGAACGATTCAGTTTTTGGCATGATATCATCAGTAACCGCGACGGAGAAACGTTCGGAGTGTACCCGGCGGACGGCGTCCCGGGAGTGATGTTCAGCATTGACGACGCGCATATGTCGTTGATCCAGAATACCGATGAAAATATCCGGGGACGGGTTTTACAGGGGCAGGTAAAGGAGCCGGATGAGACCAGGATGTATCCGGCGCAGGAGCGGGTTTGTTTTAAGGGCAGCATTAAATTTGTCCGGCAGCGGGAAGAAATAACTGCGCATAAAAAACAGGTACAGCCTCTGGGATATGAACCGGAAAAAATCTTTTTGTACGCGGATACGGCTGATTTGCATAACCGGATAGCCGGGGTCGACGAGTTCAACGATAAGATCAATAAGATCGCCGCCTTGAAAGCAAAAAAGAAAAATTTCACCTTGTCGATCGGGGTTTCCCGCTATAATTTTTTCAAACTGCACGAGATCCTGCAGTATTCCGCCGGGTGCCTGGATACGCCCGTCGACATGCGCTCCTTCGCGCTGAATATTTTTCCGTTGCGCCGGTTGCGCCGGAATTTTATCGAATATCTGGAAGCGCTGAAATCCCGGGCCAAAGAACTGGGGCGGATCGAATTTGTTTTGGTCGACGACACCTTGTTCGATCTTATCACCACGGTGTGCAGCCAGGCCGATAGCGGCAACGAGCGTCAATTACTGCGGTTATTGGGAATACTTTGCGAGCAGGCTTTTATCGGCCCTCAGATCGTGGTTATCGATCCGTATCACCGCTGTAATGCCAATTGCGTGCATTGCTGGGTGCATACTCCCGGGGTTTCGCATCCGAAAGAGTATTATGACCAAACCCTTGATATCGAAAAATTCAAACGTATCGCCGATGATTTGAGCGACCTGAAGGTCGATCTGATCATTTTTCAGGGGGACGGCGAGCCGCTGCTGCATCCCCGGTTTTTTGACATGGTCGAATATGCCCGCCGCAAAGGGATAAAGGTCTCGTTTTTTACCAACGGTATCGCCCTGAACGGCGAGGCCGCGGAAAAAGCGGTTAAATATGGGATCGAAGAGATTTTTTGCAGCTTACCGGCGGGCACGGACGCGACTTTCGCGAAGATAAACACGAAACAGACCGCGAATACGTTCCATCAGGTCATCGGTAATTTGAAATATTTATGCCGCAGCAAAAAAGAACGCGGGGGTTCTTCACCCCGGCTGATCATGACCCATGTGATCCATACCCTTAATGCTCATGAACTGGTGGAGATGGCCGAGAACGATATCGCAATCGGCGCGGATGTGATGCGGTTTTATCTTATCCGCCTGGACGAGAACATAAAATTCCTGCAATTAACGGCTCCGGACGTCAGTAATATTCGGGCGGCGTGGTTACGGATCAAGGAGATGGTTAAAGGGAAAGATATTCAACTGCTGGATACCACCGAGTTCCAGCTCACCAATTTCGAACCGGAAACCGGTTCCTGGTCGAAAAATGTGTTCTTGGAAAAAGGCTGCGCGCTGGGCTGGAATTTTTGCCTGATCCCGGCTTCCGGAGAAGTGAGTTTTTGCTGCCATCTGCGCACGGTCGGGTATCTTAGCGATAAAAGTTTCAAAGAAATCTGGAATTCCCCGGAGTATCGAAGATTCCGGTTTCAGGCAAAATTTTTGAATGAATATTCCCGGGAAAAATTTCTCAACGGCACGCGGTTATTCGACGACTATTGTCAGCACTGCGATACCCATCAGGTTATCCGGGACGTCTGGGATCAGTTTAAGCTGTATAAGCTGGAGAGATTCAGGCAGTAACCATGGGCAAAAAACTCGGTTTTTCCATGCGCGGCAAAAAATATTCGCTTACTTTGTTGGGTCTGGCGGGATTGATTGCCGCGGGGATATTGACGGGATTATTGTGCGGAGAATTTTTATGCCGGGCTTTTGTCCGGTTTCCGCCGGAAAAGAAATATTTGATTTTTTCTTCGTTGGGCTGTGCGGAAATTCCCCCGGCCAGCCGTGATGCCGACCTGTTTTGGCGGTCGAGTCCGGAATTCCGCGGTGGTGTCTATGTTAAAACTAAACCTGCCGGCGGGGTGCGGGTCATCTGTCTGGGAGATTCGGTTACCCAGGGATATCCCCTGGGGACTAATGCCGATCTGCCTGCGGAGCAAACTTATCCGCGGTTTTTGGAGGAAAGACTGAAAACCGTTTTCCCGCAGGCAATGGTGGAGGTGATCAATGCCGGCATCGGCGGATACAGTTCTTTGCAGGGATACCGGTATTTAAGAGATACGTTGACGGGATATGCCCCAGATCTGGTGATCAGCTGGTTTGGAGTGGACGATGGCGCTCCGGCGATATTTTTCACCGATAAGGAACAGCGGGGGACCGGTAGTGACCGGTGTAAAAAGGAACATATCCTGGAATACAGCAAGCTGTATCTTTTTTTGAAAACGATGTGGTTTGAACCGCAAAAACGGGTTTCCCCGCGGGATTTTTATTTTAATTGCCGCCGGATGCATCGCTTGTGTCAACGGCAGGGGAGCCGGCTGGTTTTTGTCGTTCCATTCAGTGTCGACCGGCGCGCCAATACCATCGATTATCTTAGTGGATATAAGCAGGAGTTGGAGCGGTTGCGGGAGCGGTATCACTGTGAGGTGATCGATATCGTTCCGCGCCTGAGGCAATTGGATCCGAAGTCGTTGTTTATCGATGGGGCCCATGCCAATGGAAAAGGAAATGAAATAATCGCGGAATTATTGGGCGCGGTGGTCGGGGAAGAACCGGCTGCTTCCGGAATCTCCGGGAGTGATGCCGGAACCGAGAAAGAACTATGAATATTGTTTTGGTCAATCTGCCGTGGAAACGCGGTAATCGCTGGGGAGTGCGCGCCGGTTCGCGTTGGCCGCATATAAAAGATCAGACGGAGGAAAAT
>JAQULA010000065.1 GCA_028718845.1 Candidatus Omnitrophota bacterium | reverse complement strand
TAAAATATGGTTTATTACTCCGCGTTCTAGCGGGGGATTTTTGCCGGGGAAAACGACCGGGCAGGTGATTAACTGGCAGGATCCCGCGAAACATTATGGAGAGAACGCCGTAGTCGAAGGGACCATTGTTGCAGCGCATAATTCCGGGAAGGCCTGCTTTCTTAATTTCCACCCGGATTATAAACATCATTTTACCGTGGTCATTTTTGTGTCGGCTTTTCCCCTATTCCCCGCGAATCCGGAAAATTATTATATGGGAAAGAAAGTCCGGGTATCCGGTTATATCAAGGAATATCAGGGCAAGCCGGAAATGATTCTTAATGAACCTAGCCAGATAGCGGTTGTGGGGGAATAGCGGATAGCGATTAGTAAACTCAATACGCACTACGCACAACTCAATACTGGCGAACTGCTGACTATGGACTAGGTGAATTCATGAATTACTCTAAAAGGTTCCGCATCCCGGAAGGAAATAAGGTAAAGCTGAAGGATTTTGATCCCGGGTTTACCGATGGTCATGAAAACAAGAAATCGGCCTTGGCCAAGATCGAGAAACTGCAGCAGCGGATGGACGAACTGCAGTTTAAGCTCTACGCCGAACAGAACCGTTCGCTGTTGATCTGCCTGCAATCGACCGATGCCGGCGGCAAGGACGGGGTGGTCCGGAATGTGATCGGCTCGATGAACCCTCAGGGCTGCCGTGTGGTCAGCTTCAAAGAACCGTCGAAAGAGGAGCTTAGCCACGATTTTCTCTGGCGGATCGAACATCAGGCGCCCAAACGCGGGGAAGTGGTGATCTTTAACCGTTCGCATTATGAGGATGTTCTGATCGTGCGCGTGCATGACCTGGTGCCGAAAAAGGTCTGGTCGCAGCGTTATGAGCAGATCAATGCTTTCGAACAGCGCCTGGTTGCGAATGATACGCATATTTTGAAATTTTTTCTGCATATTAGTAAGGAAGAGCAGCTGCAGCGGTTCAAACAGCGGCTGGACGATCCGGCGCGGTATTGGAAGATCAGCGAGGCGGATTATCAGGAACGGGAATATTGGAAGGACTATGAGTCAGCCTACGAGGAGGTGCTGAGCAAATGCAGTACCGATATCGCGCCGTGGTTTGTGATCCCCTCGGACCATAAGTGGTTCCGCAATCTGGCGGTTTCGCAAATTATTGTTGAGACCATGGAAAACCTTGATATCAAGCTGCCCAAGCCGACTGTGGATATTGAGGCAATACGCGGGAAATACCATAAAGCGGCGAATGGTGAATAGCCGGCAGCGTTTGGCTAATAGCGGATAGAAACCCGAGGTCCGATGAGGTTGTTTTATGCAAAATATGTCGATAGGTACTTTTCTCTTTGCGTTGGTATCGGTGATATTGCTGGGGATAGGGATATCCTATGTCCTTAAATGGCTGTTTCCCGACCTTAATAATCAAACCATGTCTGCTTCAGAATACACTGAATATTTGTGGCGGCGCGGGGGAAAAAGAGCCCGGGGGTCTTTCGCGATCCTTATTGGTTTGGGCGCGGCTTTTTTGGTGTTTTCTCTGCGGTGTAATTTGCCGTTTAGTTTAAATATATTTGGTTTATCGGATCGGCAGGTCTTTATTGGTATAATGGTATTTGTTGCCGTTATAGTAATGATCGTTCAGCATATTTCTCAGCAGCGCTAAGGTAAAAAAGGAAAAAACTGCTGATAGCTAATAGTCTATAGTCTATGGTCTTAAACTATAAGCCATTAGCTATTGACGACAGACGTCCCGCAGTGGCGGGATCACGAAGTCGTGCCAGATGAAGCAACTACATTCGGGACAATACGCACGACGCACTACTCAATACGCACTACTCAATATGATCGAGGTGTTATTATGGACAAGTTTATGCAGGAAGCGATTCGGGAAGCGCAAAAAGGCTTAGCCGAAGGCGGTATCCCGATTGGCGCGGTGCTGGTATATAAAGGCAGGATCATCGGCCGAGGGCATAATCGCCGGGTGCAGAAAAACAGCGCTATCCTGCATGGCGAAACCGATGCTTTGGAAAACGCGGGCCGGCAAAAAGCCGGTGTTTACCGGGAATGCGTAATGTATACCACGCTTTCTCCGTGCATCATGTGCACCGGGGCAATGCTGCTTTATGGAATTCCGCGCGTGGTTATCGGGGAGAACCGGACTTTTTTAGGCGCGGAAGATTTGTTAAAAAAACACGGGGTTAGTGTTGAGGTTTTGCAGGACAGCCAATGCATTGACCTGATGGAAGCGTTTATCAAAGCAAAACCAATGCTTTGGAACGAAGATATCGGTAAATGATAGCGTGTCGCTAAGTTAAGAGTAAAAAGTTTCGAATGAGGTTTTCCCGCGAAGAATTTATTCGGGATCACAAAGGACAAACTGTCCGGGGGGCATTCGGGACAATACTATCGATATAGGCCATTAGCTATTGACGATTATAAAAGAAGGGGGAAAAATGCGTAGAATAATAGGAATTGTTTTGGTTTCGTTGTTTGTTTTTGTTCCTTTCTCGTTTGCCGCTGAAAAAGAAACGAAATGGACTAAATTTAACGTGGGCAGTTGGGTATTATATGACCTGGGCAATGGTATGCGGCAGAAACAGACTTTGGTGAGCAAATCGGAAAACGGTGTTACTTTGAAAATAGAGATGGTCGTTAACGGTAATACGATGCCGGCTACGGAGGCAAAAATTTCGATGGCGACTCCTTCTCAACCAGCGGTTAAACCAAAGGTAAAAGAGACAACCGGCAGTATCGATGTCAAGGGCCAGGCCGCAAACTGTACAATTTACGAGATAACGACGGATCAGGGGGTATCCAGGAGCTGGATGGCGGATAATATCCCGGGCGGCGTGCTGCAAACGGCGATCGGCGATAAGGTATTAATGAAATTAGTCGATTTCGAGGCGAAGTGACGCGCAGCTTGAAGCGGATAGCGGTTGGCGGATAGAAAAACTGGCCACGGACAACGGAAAAGCTTAGTCACCAAGTCACAAGCCACAGGTTGCAAAAGCGAAAAAGATGGAAGACGGAAGAAGGAAGCAAAAGCTGAAAAACGGCTGATAGCTAATAGTCAATAGTCAATAGTCAATAGTCAATAGTCTATGGTCTTAAACTATAAGCCATTAGCTATTGACGACGGGATCCCGAAGTCGTGCCGGATGAAGCAACTACATTCGGGACAATACGCACGACTCAATACGCAATACTGAAACCAACTATGCGAAATAATAAAACGGTTTTTCGAAAACTTTCCGCGCACGTTTCCAGTCTGAGGCAATGCCGGATGTGTCCGCGGATGCATCCGTCGGTGGTCAGCGGCGGGGCAGTGGTGAGCAAGGTTGTGCTGGTCGGGCAGGCGCCGGGTGATAAGGAGCCTAAGCTGGGCCGGCCGTTTGCCTGGACCGCGGGCAAAACGCTTTTTCGCTGGTTTAACGAGGCCGCCGGTATTAGCGAAGCACAGTTCCGCGCGTCGATCTATATGGCCGCGGTGTGCCGGTGTTTCCCGGGGAAAAATCCCGCCGGCGGGGATCGCGTGCCGTCTCCGGAAGAGGTGCTTAATTGCCGTGCCTGGCTTGATCGCGAATTGGCCATCCTTGCGCCGGAATTGGTCATCCCCGTGGGAAAACTGGCCATCGAACAATTTATTCCGCTGCAAAAGCTGGATCAGATCATCGGTAAAACTTTTACGATCACGCGCGACGGCCATTGTTTTGAGCTGATCCCTTTGCCGCATCCCTCCGGCGCTTCGCCCTGGCACCGGATGGAACCGGGAAAGACGTTACTTAAGGCCGCATTGGAGCGGATTGCTAAACATGAAGCTTTTTGTGGAAATGCCTAATTCCTAACTTATCCCCGGGAACCGATCCGTTTTCGTTTTTCCCCTTTACAAATAAGTAAATATTGTGTACACTTTTAACTTCAGTCTGCTGATCCGCTACTTGTTTCTTGCTGCTTTTCGCTTGCAGTTAATCTGTGGACTGTGGTCTGTGGCCCGTGGTTCACTGACAAGGAAAAAGTAAAAAGGTAAAAGTTAAAAGTGAGGATACTCAATACTCACGACTCAATACGCAATACCTAAAATAAGGTTACCCATGATTTCAGCCAACAATATATCTCTGCAGTACGGACAGCGCAAGCTTTTCACCGGCGTTAATATTGTTTTTTCCCCGGGGAATTGCTATGGGTTGATCGGTGCCAACGGTTCGGGAAAATCGACGTTTTTGAAGATCCTCGCCGGGGAGATCGATTCCAGCACCGGCGATGTGTCGGTGCCTGCCGGTAAGCGGGTGTCGATATTAAAGCAGGATCAGTTCGCTTTCGATGCCTATACCGTGCTGACTACGGTGATCATGGGCCATAAAAAGCTTTATAACATCATGACCGAAAAGGACGCGTTGTACGAGAAAGAGGATTTTTCCGACCAGGATGGTTTGCATGCCTCGGAACTGGAGGCTCAATTTGCCGAACTTGACGGTTGGAACGCCGAAGCCGAAGCCGCGAGATTGTTGAGCGACCTGGGAATAGAGGAAGCCTTGCACAATATGCCGATGAAACAGCTGGAGTCGTCCCAGAAGGTACGGGTGCTGCTGGCCCAGGCCTTATTCGGTAATCCGGATGTTTTGCTTTTAGATGAACCGACCAACCATCTGGACGTGGAAACCTGCATGTGGCTGGAGGAATTTTTATGCGATTTTAACAATACGGCGATTGTGGTTTCCCATGACCGTCATTTCCTGGATAAGGTGTGCACGCATATCGCCGATATCGATTTCGGCAAGATCCAGTTATATTCCGGTAATTACAGTTTTTGGCAGGAATCCAGTCAGTTGGCCTTGCGTCAGCGCAGTGAGTCGAACAAAAAGATCGAAGAAAGGCGTAAAGAACTGCAGGAATTTATCGCCCGGTTCAGCGCCAATGCCTCGAAATCGCGCCAGGCTACCAGCCGGAAAAAAACCCTGGAGAAACTTACGCTCGATGAAATAAAGCCTTCGTCGCGGAAATATCCCTATATCCAGTTTCAGCAGGAACGCGAGGCCGGTAACGATCTTTTACACACGGATGGATTAACCCTGTCGGTTGACGGGCAGGTGATGTTTCACGACTTGTCGATCCAGGTGCACAAAGGCGATAAGATCGCTTTTGTCGGGACGCACAGCCTGTCAACGACGATGTTGTTTCAGGTCCTCGCGGGAGAGCTTAACCCGAGCAAGGGGAGTTTTAAATGGGGGGCTTCGACCCGGCGCGCGTATTATCCCAAAGATAACACCGAGTATTTTAACGTGGAGCTGAATATTATCGACTGGCTGCGCCAATATTCCCGCGATACGGATGAAAATTTCGTGCGCGGGTTTTTGGGCCGGATGCTGTTTTCCGGGGACGAATCGCTGAAATCGGTTAAGGTGTTGTCCGGCGGGGAGCGGGTGCGCTGTATGCTCTCGCGGATGATGCTGGCTCAGGCTAATGTGCTGATATTGGATGAGCCGACCAACCATTTGGACCTGGAATCGATTACCGCTTTAAATAAAGGCCTGGAGCAGTTTGACGGTACCGTGTTGTTTTCGTCCCATGACCACCAGCTGGTGCAGTCGGTGGCCAACCGTATTATCGAGATCACGCCGCGAGGGTATATTGACCGCGTCGGCACGACCTTCGATGAATATCTGGCCAATGAGAGTATTAGACAGCAGCGCCACCAATTATCCGTTTAGCCGGCATTGTTTTTTATTTAGGACGCGTTGGTGGCGGGAAAACAAAATTCTTGACAACCCGGGGGAGCGGGATATAATATTTTCATAATTGTTCTTTTTTAATAAGAAGTTTTGAGCATAGTCTTGTAAGTAGACAAAGGCGTCTTTTTCCCACTGATTTAGGGTGAGAAGACGTCATTTTTCTTTAGGGCGGCGAAGAGTTAAACGGGCGTATAGCGATTAGCGTTTAGCGTTTAGCGGCTGGCGGTTGGCGAAAAGCTGAAGTAGTTAAAAAGACGTAGTACGCGCGACGCACTACTCAAGACGTGAAAATAATGGATGTAGATAGTAAACAGGAAATTTATAAACGCATTAAGATTGCCGGAATGGTAACGTTTATTCCGCTTATCATGGGGGCCGGGCCGTTGGCCGGTTATTTTTTCGGTGATTTTTTACGGGAAACATTCAGGCTGAATTTTTATGTGCCGGTGCTGTGCGCCGCGATCGGGTTTATAACCAGCGGAATGGAAGTGGCGCGCATATTGCGGATGATCAAAAGCATCGATAGCAAGTAACGCGGGAGTGGTATCGTGAACGAAGAACAGGGATTACCGCCGGAACTGCCGGATATCCTCAAGATACTGTCGAAATCGATCAGCTCTGTTCCGATAGGACAGAACCTTTATCTTTGGGAGAATATTGTGTTTTCCCTGCTGGTCATTGCCGTGCTTTCGTTTGTTGCCTATCGCGCGACCAGAAAACCGACCCTGGTGCCCGGCAGATTGCAGAATGCCGTGGAAGTGATTGTCGGCGGGTTGGATGATTTTGTTTGCGGGATCCTGGGGCCTAAGGGCCGGAAATATGTTCCGTTTATCGGGACATTATTTGTTTACATTTTTACCATGAATATGATCGGCTTGATTCCGTTCCTGAAATCACCCACGGCAAGCTGGTCGACGACTTTGGCCCTGGCATTGTGTGTGTTTGTTTATGTTCAATATACCGCGGTAAAAGAATTGGGCATCGGCGGTTATCTGGACCATCTGGCCGGCCAGCCGCGCGGGGCCATGGCCTATACCGTGATCATGCCGGTGTTTATATTTTTCTTACATGTTATAGCCGAACTGATCCGGCCGCTGAGTTTGTCCCTGCGTTTACGCAGTAATGTCTGGGGCGATGAATTGCTGCTGGCGGTGTTATCCGGTTTCGGTCTGGGCGGGTTGCCGCTGCTGGTATTTAATATGGCCATGGCGGTTTTGATGGGCATAGTGCAAACCGTTGTTTTTTGTATCTTAACCACGATTTATTTCGCGCTGGTTTTAAGTCATGAGCATGAACCGACCGCCGCGATAAGTGAAAAGTGAAAAGGTAAAAGGCAAAAGGAGAAACCCGCTAATAGCTAATACTAATAGTCAATAGGCTATAGTTTTAAACTATGAGCTATTAACCATTAGCTATTGACGATAGACGTCCCGCAGTGGCGGGATCCCGAAATCGTGCCAGATGAAGCAACTACATTCGGGACAATACGCACTACTGAGTACTGAATTAAGTAAATTATTTATTAACCGCTAAAAGGAGGGTAGGACAATGGATTTTAGAGTAGCACTTGCTATCGGTTTACCGATTGGACTGGGCTTGGCCGCAATGGGAACCGCGCTGGGATTGGGAAAGGCCGTGGGATCGGCCATGGAAGCGATCGGCCGTCAGCCGGAAGCATCGAACAAGATTCAAATGGCGCTTATCCTCGGCTGCGCGTTTATCGAAGCGATTACCATTTATGTGCTGGTATACGCGTTCGTTATGGCCGGAAAATTATAATACTTTGCTAAGTAAAAAGGTAAAAGGTAAAAGTAACGAAAAGCAAAAGCATAGTCGCAAGACACATGACACAGGTCACAACGCGGACCACAGACCATGGACCACGGTCCACGGACAAGGTAAAAGTAGATATTGATAGGGAGAAAAGGTAACCGGTAGCGATGCCCCCGCCACAAAGCTTGGCGGACAAGCGTATCGTATGAAAAGGCTCCGTCTATCGGCAAAAACAAGAAAGCTACAAATACGCAATACGCACGACTCAATACGCAATACGTAATACGTAATATTCGCAGTCCGCAAGACCTGCAGAAGAGTAGAGAGAACGAAGATGGAATTACTTAAAATGTTAAGTACCAGCGAAATCGTGGCGCAGATCATCAGCTTTTTGCTGCTGTTCTTTCTCCTGCGCATATTTGCCTGGAATAAGGTGTTGGCCCTGCTTGATGCGCGCCGGGAAAAAATCGCCGCGGAGTTTCGCGAAATCGAGGAAGTTAAGGCCGAGGTGGCGAAGATAAAGGCCGATTATGAAGCCCAGCTCGCGGCGATCGATCAGACCGCGGCCAGGAAGATTCAGGAGGCGGTGATCGCGGCCAAGCAGGTAAGCGAAGATATCCGCAAGCAGGCGCACGGCGAGGCCGAGCGGATCATTCGCAGCGGCCGCGAGAGCGCGCAGTTCGAACTTTCGAAGACGAAGGAAGTATTGAAGAATGAGATTGTGGACTTGGTCATTAAGACGGTTAAAGGGGTCATCGGGGAGACTCTCACCGGAGAGCAGGACGAACGGATGATCGAAGAGTTCTTACAGAAGATCGAAAAGGCCGAATGATTAAAGATAAAGTTGTCGTTACCAGGTACGCGGAAGCGTTTGTGAAATATGCCCGGGAAAAGATCGGCATGGAGCATCTTTTGCTGGATATCAAGCAGG
>JAQULA010000064.1 GCA_028718845.1 Candidatus Omnitrophota bacterium | reverse complement strand
AAAACACGATAACAACAACCATTCCCATCCTCCTTTTATTAACCCGATTTACTTTTCACCGTAATATGATAATACTAAACCATAAAAACAGCGGGAGAACACGTTTTTTTATCAACCGCGTAGGGTTATTTCCAGGTGATCCGCGCCGGATTTCGCGCTGGGATACACCGGTAAGCGTATGCCGGATACCCCAAAAGCATTGCCCCGCAGCAACTGTGCCGTTTACGCAACCCGGCGTATTCTTTAAGCGGCGCGTACGCATTCACGGCCATGGTAACATATCCGGCCCAGCACGCGCCCAAACCGCTCCCCGCGGCCGACAGGTCCAGATAGGTCAACGCAATCGTACCGGCCTGTCCGGCGAGCATATCGTCTTTAATCCCGTAAGCGATGACCAGATGCGGCGCGGCGCGGCAAATACGGTCTTTCCCGTTTTCCCAGGCGCCTACCATCGCTTCCATATGCAGGGAGTTTGCCAATGGAGACGCTTCGGCGATCAGCCCTTTCATCCATTCGATAACCAGCTCCGCGGCCTTGCGTACTTTTTCGCTGCCGCTGATCACGGCCCATGACAACGGCTGGCGGTTAATTCCGGACGGGGCATAGCGGGCAGTGTCAATAAGCTCTGCGAGCACCGCACGCCCGATCTCCTGCTCACGGTAGGTACGGATCGAACGCCGGCCTTTAAGTAACCCGTTTACCTGCGCCGGAGAAAGCCGCCAGTTTTCCGGTAACTCCGGACATTCGCCGAGCGGCATGGCGGCTAAAGACAACGCGCCCTGCGGGCACACTGCCACGCAATGCCCGCAGTTAATACAAAGCTGTTCGGCCCCGTCGACAGGGAACGGCTCTCCGCTGCGCTCATCCCAGGCAATAATTCCCAGCGGGCATTCGTTAACACAATGGGCATCATGATTGCATTTTTTCCGGTCAACCGTAAATAAAGACATCGGTACCCCCTTTTGATTTCCTCCGCTCACGCGATAACATCAATAACCTCCAGTATCAGCGTTTTCAAATAGCGGCCTTCGGGAAACGACAATTTATCGGTGTGGTCATAGCCATGCCCCAGGCAATCGACAATACGCACATCCCGGCCGGCAGCACCGGCGGCAAAGCGGGCCACATCCCGGAAATCCTCCAGGGTCACCCGACCGGAACAGGAACTGGTGATCAGGATACCGCCTTTTCCCAATAATGAAAAACACAGCGCATTCAGCGCGGTATAAGCTTTCATTGCCTGCGGAACATGCTTCAACGACTTGGCCAATGCCGGCGGATCACAGATAATAACATCGCTGTTGTATCCGGCCAGTAATTTCCCCGCTCCGGAGGCAAAAATATCCAGCTTCAGACATTCTCCCGCCGGGGTTAGCGCATTATCCTGGAAATGCCTGGCTACGCAATCCAACGCGGATTGCGAACTATCCACGGTTACCACCTGTTTCGCTCCGGCCTTGGCGGCATATACGCTGAACGCTCCGGTATACCCGAACAAATTCAGCACGGTTTTCCCGGAAACGAATGCCGCGCTGCGGATGCGGGTGTTGCGCTGGTCGAGAAAAAATCCGGTCTTTTGCCCGTTAAGCACATCGGCATAAAATATCAGCCCGTTTTCAAAAAACGGGATCTCCCCGTCAATCGTTCCATAATGAACCCGCGCCGGAAGTTCGGTCAATCCCTCTTTGACCCGCGCCGCGATATCCGAACGCTCGACAATCGCCCGGGGTGAAAATGTTTTTTGCAACGCCGCGATAATCTCCCGGCGAAACCGCTCCATGCCCGCGGTATGGATTTGAAACACCAGCACGTCGGCATAGGAATCAACGATCAGGCCGGGAAGATAATCCGCGTCGCCATGGGCGATACGGTATCCGGTTGTCTGCGCCGGCAAATAAGCTTTTTTACCTTCGGCTAATTCCGCGAACCGCCGGGCAAAAAACATTTCATCGATAGCCCCCCGGTCTTCCCGGCAAACCATACGCACGCGGATCGACGTCTCCGGATTAAACATGCCGATGCCCAAAAAATCTCCGCGATGCGACATGACCCGAACCAATGACCCGGGCTCTCCGCGGCAATCGCGTTCGATAGCATTTGAAAACACCCAGGGGTGCCCGGCCCGGATCGGGGCGTCTTTTTTAATCTTTAATTGTACGTTCGCAAGCATAACCATCATCACCTCTAACTATTTATCCATGACGCTGCTCGCCCTCGGCTCCTGCCGTACCAGCAGCAACAACGAAACTGAAATGATCGAAAGGACAAATCCGTACCAGAACGTCGCCTGCGGAGAGACCTTATCCCATAACCACCCGGCAAAATATCCGCCGGGAAGGGCCACAATGCCGATCGCGGTATGAAACATCCCCAGCGCCGTGGCTTTAAGATGCCGCGGCGCCAGGTCGGCGACAAACGCCCGCTGGACTCCGTCGACAATCGCGTAAAACATGCCGTATACCATAAAGAAAAACAACACCCCGCCCTGACTGGAAACTCGGATCAACCCCAGCGATGTCAGCGCGAACAAAAGATAACCGGCCGCCAGCACCGGTTTGCGGCCGATCTTATCCGAAAGCATCCCGGCCGGGACCGCACAAAGCGTATATACCGCGTAAAAGATGACATAGAGGAGCAACGCCCGTTCATCGTTGAGACCGACCTGCTTGGCTTTAAGCAAAATAAACGCGTATCCGAAATGACCCAGCGCAAACACGGCCGCGATAAAAATAAACAAACGCAGCTTAAACGGCAGCCGCTCGGAACCGCCGGCCCGGGCAGCCCCGGCATTTTTCGCTTTGTCCTCCGCCGGCCCCGAAGACGCCTCCGCCGTATTTTTTTCTTTCACGAATAAAATCGCCAGCGTGGCGATTATCCCCGGAAAGAACGCCCACAGAAAAATTTTTTTAAACCCGATCAGCGGGAGCAGAAAAAAAGCCATAACCGCGCCGAGCACCGAACCGAGCCCGTCCATGGCACGGTGTACGCCGTAGGCTTTTCCCCAAAACCGCCGGTCGCACGATTCGGCCACGATCGCGTCCCGCGGCGCCGTACGAATGCCTTTCCCGATCCGCTCCATGACCCGGACAAACACCACCCAAAACCAGGTGGTCGACAGGACAAATAGCGGTTTGGTCAGGGTGGAAAGTCCATAGCCGAATAAAACTATCGCCTTCCTTTTTTTTATTTTGTCCGACCAGTACCCGGAAAAAACTTTTAATAACGAAGCGGTGGTTTCCGCAGCGCCCTCGACAATACCCACGGCCCGTCCGCCGGCTCCCAGCACCGAACTCAAAAACAACGGGATAAGCGGAAAAACCATCTGACTGGACAAGTCATTCAATAAACTTACAATGCCCAGGACCAGAACATTCCAGGTCATGCCCTCAAAAATCGCGGCCGAGAAATTTTTATTTTTAGCCATTAACCGTTCAGCCTCAACTAAAACATTTATCTTTCGTTCAATTCTACCCTAAACCAAAGCTCCCGGCAACGAGAAAGATTGCCCGGTTCTACCGGAGCTCCCCGCCCTATTGGAGGAGGCTTTCCCGCCGCTCCGGCTCCGGCCGGATGCCCGGGCGGGAACATTTTTCGGCACGCAGCCGCTTCCGGATGAAGGTTACGGTCATAAATATTTGTCGGGAAATAATTTGCGTTAACAAAAAAACACGACCCGCCCTTGTATTTTTCGCTAATGTATGGTATCCTTCTTAATTCACAATTGTCTATACTTATTAAGCAAACACAACCCCTTAATAAATAACGATGAAAAAGATAACCAAATATATTTCGCTCATTCTGCTGATGTCCTTATCGGCGTTACCGGTATTACCGGCAACCGCAGGCGGGAACATGCCCGGGCCGGAAAAAAGCACGATTTCTCCGCAGATGCATATTCCGCGCCTCGATTTCCAAATCCGGTTTTTAAACGGTATTAACGACAGCCGGCTTTACCGGGACAGCAATCTATCGCCTTTTTATGATTATACCCGCGAACTCACCGGCGTCAGCCGGGAAGAAGAAACTTTCGCATTTTTTACCGCCCAGATAAAAAAGCTTATCGGCGCTTCCGGGGTTACCATTTACATTATCGATAAAAACGAGTCCGGAGACATTCTCTATCGTAATATCTGGCGCCAAGGCATGAAGGGAACCTGGAGTATCTTATGGAGGACCATCCCTCCCGGCGACGAAAAAGCGGTCAACATATCCAAAGCTACGGAAAAAAATCCTTTCCTATATATACGGGAACGCGACAAAAGCCCGTTCGTCCATTCCCCGTGGCTGTTAAAAGACGTTTTCATGTATCGTTTCGGCGCGGAATCGGTCGCGAGCAAAACCGCTTCGTGGATCATCGACCGGCTTTGTTCCGGGAGCGACCGTCCGGCACGGTACGGCCTGGCAATCGTCAAAGCTTTGCGGCCGCAATGGCTCAAGCGTGTTAACGAATCCCTCAACATCACTATCTTCGATCAGCAAAAAGAACCGGTTGCGCAGATTTTGATCAACAACTGGGAAAGCGGAAAGCCGTTATTTTCCGGCAAATCGGAATGCCGAAAAAAATTAAAAACGATATCGTTATTGGCCCGCCAAACCGCCATGGCGCTTTGTTATCACCGGAATATGCATTATCTCTCGCATAAATATCCCGACCCAAAGGCCGGACAAGACCGGCTGAAAACCATCGCCCGTATTTACGAAGAAGATGTGGGCCGCTCCGTCCATTCCTCAAAAAATTTTCTTTTTACCGGACTGCCCGGATGGGCCAACCTCATGCTGCGTCGGATTAAAAAACAGGATTCCGCTTCGGCTGTATTCCTCGCGCAGCAATTGGAAACGCAAGTCGCCGCGTTAAAACGGCTGGCCGCGGATCCGGTACTGGAAAAGATTCTGGTCCAATTCGAAGAACGCGATATGCGCAATCAGATGGAAGCCATCCAGCGGATTGAAAAAAACCCGGAATCGCTTATTCCCCCGGCCGAGATCACTCCGGACCTGGTCCGTAACCGTGTATCGGAAAAATCCCGGCGGACATTCGACGCGTTCGCAGTCTGGGATTCGCTGACCCAACTATATTTCGACGCCGCCAGCCTGCCGGAAATAAACCGGATCCATGAACAAGCGCGGGAACTACTGCAGGACAACCCGTTATTCCTGGAACGGGAAATGGATTTATACCGCTTCGCGACCATGGCCGCCGCTCCGGGACAGCACATCCGGATCCAGGAACACATAAACAGCGTGGAAGAATCGAACATCGCCCTGATTTCCCGTTTCATCGAACACTACCGGCCGTTCTACGAAAATACGGTCGCGACCATCGCGGCCATGGACAAGCTCGCCGCTTCCGACGAGGCACAGCCGTTCCGGGAATCATTCAACACCTTTGCCACCTTCGGCAAAGATTATATTACCATCAATAAACAGTTTTTCGAACTGACCGACCACATTATACGAAACATTCAGCCGTCCGAACGCAGCCTGGACATTAAGACCTACAATGCCGCCCAGCTTCTTTCGCCCTATAAATTCCCCCTGGATATCCTGAGCCGGAAACAATTGCCCCACATCGTCGGCGTCGAATATTCATTTTCCTATTCCCTTCCGGACAATCTCTGGATCAAAACCGACGCTACGGAATTGAACCTGATCATGGATAATCTTTTTTCCAATGCCGTGAAATACTCGGATAAAGGCGGGAATATCGAACTTAATGTCCGCACCGTACGAAAGCAGCCCCACGGGATCCCCCGGAATATGATCGCCATCAGCCTTAAAGACGAAGGCCGCGGCATCGCCCCGGAAAAACTGCGCCTGGTCGGCAAACACCATCAACGCCTGGGCGCGGAACACGACCCGGCCATTAAAGGCTCAGGCATAGGACTGGCCTATGTGAAATCCTGCGTGGAAAAAATGAACGGATATTTGGAGGTTTACAGTGAAGGACTGGGCAAGGGTTCGGTGTTTACCGTTTATTTACCGGCCGATAATCCGCCCCGGAACACCGCACCGGCAGCCGCGAACGTAAACCAGGCCGGTATTCCCGCGCAGACCGGGATTTCCCTTTCGGATGCCCCGGCGCACCGGATACCCCTGGAACAACCGATTCTTACCAGCATCTGACCGCACGGTCAACCCCCGCGCCGGTTAAAACCCGCTTCAGGCCCCTAAAATAGCGAATGCCAGCTCATTATTGGAAGTGGAAATAATTATTTTTGCCGGGCATCCGCCGGAACAAGTGGTGCAATAGATATAATTGATATTGATATTATTCAACGCCAGTAATTCCGAGATGTTTTTCAATGTCCCCGGACGGTTTTCCAGTTCGATAATGATCACATCGTTTTCCCGGATATTTTCGTAGCCGTTAGTCAAAAGTTCATTGACCGCGGTGATATTGTTATCGGTAATAAACGTAAGCTCCCCCTGGTCTCCGCTGTGATTGGAATACCCGGCAACCGCCTCCACGTTAATACCGTGATTCACCAGAAACGACATGGTTTTGGCTAACGCCCCGACTTCGTTCATTACCACCACGGAAAGCTCTTTTCCTCTGCTGATGCGCTTGATCACTTACGCCTCCTTATGTATACGTTGCTGCCTAGGATTATACACGCAGAATGCAAATATCTTCAAGTAAAAAGTAACAAGGAAAAAGGAAAAAGTAAATATATCCGCCGCTTTCCGTGCATATTGGAATAAATATTATTTTCTTTTTACTTTTAACTTTTAACTTTTTACTTCGCTTGGTCTGTCTACAGACCAAGCTTATTCAACGCGCTAATCACGGCTTTTATCGATGCCTCGCTGATATTCGCGTCAATCCCCGCGCCGAAAACCGGCGCTTGCCGCTCTATGGACAAACCGATGTAAGCAACGGCTTCCGCGTCCGCGCCATGGCCCAACGCGTGCTCGGCATAGACCTCGATTTCAAACGCCAGGCCGCAGTGCTGCTGAATTCCGCGCACAAACGCATCTACCGGGCCGTTCCCCTGCCCGGAAAAAGGACTCATCCGGCCGTTATCCACAATTACCGCGGAAACCGTGGTTTCCCGGTTTGGCCCATCCTCGGAATGGATGACGCAGGATTTCAACTGATAGCGCCCCTTTACCGCCAGATATTCCCGGACAAACAGATCGTGGATCTCAATGGAAGTCAGTTCGGTCCCGTTTTGCTCGGTCCTGACTTGAATCACCTTTGCGAATTCCGGCCGCATTTCAGCCGGGATATGGATCCCCCAATCGTGTTCCAGCATATAGGCAATGCCGCCTTTGCCGGATTGGCTGTTGATCCGGATAATCGATTCATAATCGCGGCCGATATCCTGAGGGTCAACCGGCAAATAGGGGACATCCCAGGTTTTGTTCTTGTCCGGACCCTGCGCTTTCATTCCTTTATTAATCGCGTCCTGATGCGACCCGGAAAACGCGGTGTAAACCAGCTCTCCGGCATAGGGATGGCGGGGATGCACTTCCATGCGCGTGCAGCGCGTGTAAACATCGCGCACCGCATCAATACGGGTAAAGTCCAGCCGGGGATCGATCCCCTGAGAAAACAGATTCAAGGCCATGTTCACGATATCCATATTACCGGTGCGTTCCCCGTTGCCGAACAGCGCCCCTTCGACGCGTTCGGCTCCGGCCATAACCGCCAGTTCCGCGGCCGCCACCGCGGTACCGCGGTCGTTATGGGTGTGCACGCTGATAATCACCGAATCACGGTTGCGGACCTTGCGGATAAACCACTCGATCCGGTCGGCATAGACATTCGGAGTGCTCATTTCCACCGTGGCCGGGAGATTGATGATCATTTTTTGCTCCGGGCCCGGCTGCCAGACATCCATGACCGCGTGGCAGACATCCAGGGCAAAATCCGGCTCGGTCCCGGTAAAACTTTCCGGGGAGTACTGGAAACAAATCCCCGGCATGCGCATTGTTTCTTTAAGATTTTTCATTACCCGGGCACCGGCCTCGGCAATGGCCGTAATCCCCGGTTTATCTTTACCAAACACCACTTCCCTCTGGACAACCGACGTGGAATTATACAAATGCACGATAGCCCGGCCCGCCCCCTGCAGCGCGGCAAACGTTCTGCGAATCAACGTTTCGCGTGCCGGAGTCAACACCTGGATAACGACATCATCCGGGATACGCCGTTCCTCGATCAATTTCCGGACAAAATCATATTCGATCTGAGACGCGGCCGGAAACCCTACCTCGATCTCTTTGAATCCGATCAAAACCAGCAGTTCGAACAGACGCATTTTTTCATTCACATTCATCGGGACGCTCAGCGCCTGGTTACCGTCGCGCAGGTCCACGCTGCACCAGCGCGGCGCAACCGTAATAACCCGGTCCGGCCAGGTACGCTGCTCGCACCCGATCCATGGATACGGCTGATACCGTTTAAACGGCATTATTGTCTGCTGCATAGTTAACCGCCTTTCTTCCTGTGCCTCACGCTCCTAAACCCGCCGGGAATAAAAAAACCACCGGCTTCATTAAGAAGCGGTGGTTTGTTTGTTCGATGTATTGTTATCAATTATTCAACGTATTAAGACACACCCCTTCTTACCG
>JAQULA010000063.1 GCA_028718845.1 Candidatus Omnitrophota bacterium | reverse complement strand
GAAATTCGGCGATGATATCGGCGACTTGTGGGAAAGCGTCGCAATAATAATTTCTTTTTCAGGTCTCGCGGTGCGTTGTTTTACGGTAGGATATGTGCCGCGCGGCACATCCGGCCGCAACACGCAATCGCAGGTTGCCGCGGTTTTAAATACGACCGGCATGTATTCGATCACCCGGAATCCGCTCTACCTGGGAAACTTTTTAGTTGTACTGGGGATTACCCTGTTTATCCAGGTTTGGTGGCTGGCTCTTTTTGTGTGGATGGGATTTTGGCTGTATCACGAACGGATTATTTTCTCGGAAGAGGAATTTTTGAGAAAAAAGTTTGGCGAAACTTTTACGGCTTGGGCACAAAAAACCCCGATGGTCATCCCCGATTTTAAAAACTGGCGTAACCCGGATCTCCCGTTCTCCTTTAAAACGATTTTACGCCGCGAGTTCTCCACCTATTTTGCGATTGTTACCATATATTTTTTTCTTGAGCTGGCCGGAGATTTTTGTTTTGAGAAACAATATTTCATACGCTCCTCATGGCTTATTTTCTTTTTCGTGAGCCTGGCGATATATTTTACCCTGCTTTTCCTGAAAAAAAAGACGCACATCCTGGATGTCCCCGGCAGATAATATCTCGATGTTACGGTAATAAAGGAAGAATGCGCCATGAATAAACTGCTTGAGAAATTTTCGCAGTTATTGGTATTGTGGGTAGTCCTGGCCGCCGGAATAGGCTTTGTTTTTCCCCAGGCGCTCGTGCCGCTGAAACCGTATACGGACTGGCTGTTTGCGTTTACGATGCTGGGCATCGGTTGTCTGCTTTCATTTAAGGATTTTGTTCCGATTTTGGAACGGCCGAAACTGATTGTGCTCGGTACTGCGGCCCAATTTGTGATCATGCCGCTGTTGGCTTTTGTCATTATTAAGGCATTGAAATTGCCTCCGGCGTTGGCCGTGGGGTTGATCCTGGCCGCGGCCGTGCCGGATGCTATGGCCGCGGGGGTAATGTCCTATCTGGCCGAGGCGGATGTGGCATTTTCCGTGGCCTTGACTACGGCGACAACGCTTGTTTCACCGATAGTGACTCCGGTCTTAACCTACTTTTTGGGGCGCCAGTATATCCCGATTCAATTGTGGCCGATGGTGCAAAGTATTATGCTGATGGTTATCCTGCCGCTTTTGCTGGGTTTGTGGATTCAGCACCGGTTTCACGCGTTTACCGCCGGGATCAAACCGGTGTTTCCGGCACTTTCGACCTTGTTTATTGCATTCATCTGCGGGCTGGTGGTGGCATTGAATAAGAATGCGCTGGGAAAGGTTACCGGTACGGTATTTGCGGCCGTGATCAGTTTAAACATTTTCGGTCTTATCCTGGGGTATTGGGCGGGCAAACGGTTCGGTTTTAATCTTGCGCAGCGCCGCACCCTGGCGATTAATGTCGGGATGCAAAACGCGGGGATGGGGGCGGTTTTGGCGATTAAACATATTTCCGCTGAAGCGGCGATTCCTAATGCCTTGTTTGCGACCTGGTGCATTGTCAGTGCCGCAGTCCTGGCCGGAATTTGGTCAAAAAGTGATAGAACGCCGACCGGGGTGAAGTGAAAAGTCCATGAAACATAAAATTTTGCTGGTCGATAATAAAAGAGACATTCCTAAGAGATACCGGAATAATCCTATCGGACGATTGCTGGAGTACCATAATTTAAATCGCCCGTTCGATACATATGCTCAGGCCCGGCTTCTTATCGGGATGTGCATGGATAACCGCAAACATCTGCGTATGCCGGATAATTTCGCGTTCATCATTCGTTCCGGCGGAGCGAATCTAAGATATAGCGAATTTAAGGTTTCGTATGCTATTGCCGTCGGAGGCGTCAGGCATATCGCTTTGATCGGGCATAATCATTGCGGTATGGTTAACTTGATCGCCAGAAAAGAAGAGTTTATTAACGGTTTGGTGAAACGGGCGGGGTGGACCAAACAAGCGGCGGAAGAACATTTTATGAATTTGGCGCTGATGCATGAGATCGGCAATGAACTCGATTTTATAATGAGTGAAACGACCCGATTGCGCAAACGATACCCCAAAATCAAGATCGCGCCGCTGTATTATCGCGTGGAAGATAACCGGTTATACTGCATTGGTTAAGAGCCGCCGGCGCCTGGGCGGAGTGCGCACTCCCTTAGCGGCTAAGTACAAATCCCGGATTTTTAGAGAAGCGGAGTCCGGGCATAATATGCATGTGCAATGTCCCGGAGTGGCTGCCGAAGCGGTTGAGCGTGTCGATTCCGGAAAACGTTTCGCAGCCTAAGCGCACGGGGCAGTCCAGCCGTAGACAAAAATCAGTTACCAGAAGAGACTCTTTTTTACTTGTAATAATGTAACACACAGTGACGTGGGATAGTTGAACATAGGCGTTCTATATATAGAACGCTGTTTTTTTTGCAGACACAGGCGTCTTGTAATCCGGAGTGGGATTATAACGGCGCTTTTTTATTGGGATAAAAAAAGGAGGGAGTATGCGAAAGATAGGCTTGTGGTTGTTGGCGATAATATTGGCCGGCAGTACGTTGTGTTTTGCCCAGGATCCGGGCGGGGCGGAAACGCTGGCGGCAAATCCGCAGGCGCCGATAGATTATGTCTGGATTCTGGTGTGCGGATTTCTGGTTTTTTTCATGCAGGCCGGGTTTGCCATGGTGGAAGCCGGGTTTTGCCGCGCTAAGAACGCGACCAACCTGATGGCCAAAAACGCAATTGATTTCGTGGTGGCTTCACTGATATTCATGGCATTTGGTTTCGCGTTCATGATGGGAAAGGATTATATGGGAATAATCGGTACTTCCGGCTGGTTTTTACACGGAGATAGTTACGATGTCGGAAAGTATTTGCTGTTCTTCTGGCAGTTGGTGTTTGCCGGCACTGCCGCGACCATTGTTTCCGGAGCGGTCGCGGAACGGTTAAAATTCAAGGCCTATTTTCTTTACAGCCTTGCGGTTTCGGCGATAGTTTATCCGATTTACGGGCATTGGGTTTGGGGCGGCGGCTGGCTGGCCAAGATCCCGTTCGGTTTGGGGCATATCGATTTTGCCGGTTCCGGGGTGGTTCATACTATCGGTGGATTTGTCGGTTTGGCCGGAGCGATAGTACTTGGACCGCGGTTCGGAAAATTCGGCAAGGACGGCAAGCCGAAAGCGATTCCCGGCCACAGTATGGTTTTGGCGGCCCTGGGTACGTTTATTCTCTGGTTCGGCTGGTTCGGGTTTAACCCCGGGTCAACATTTTCGGCGCATCAATTGAGAATCGCGGTTATTGCGGTAAATACCAATTTAGCCGCCGCCGCCGGCGCAGCCGTAGCTATACTGCTGGTGTTTGCCAAGACGAAGAAATGGGACGTGGGTATGATGCTCAATGGTTGTTTGGCCGGACTGGTGGCGATTACCGCGCCATGCGCCTGGGTTGAAGCATGGGCCGCGGTGGTTATCGGCGCGATCGCCGGAGTATTGGTTGTGCTGAGCGTGTATTTTTGGGAAAATCGAGGCGTGGATGATCCGGTAGGAGCGGTGAGTGTCCACGGTATAAACGGCTTCTGGGGTCTTATTAGCGTCGGATTATTCGCCGATGGTACTTACGGCCTGGGAACTACCGACGGGCCGCTGGTAACCGGGTTATTTTACGGCGGAGGGGCCGGGCAGCTGATCGCGCAGGTCATCGGTGCGCTGGTTTGCGCGGCCTGGGCGTTTGGCCTGGGATTGATCATCTTCAAGTCTCTGGACAAGTGGTTTGGGATCCGGGTGTTGCCGCATGAAGAAATTAAAGGGCTGGATATTGATGAGCATGGAACCCCGGCATATCCTAACTTTTACACTTTCAATAATTAAACAGGGCGGTAGTTATCCTCCTGTCCGCGCATGAACGCGGGCAGGAGGTATAATAAGGATAAAGGAGACAAAGCGATGAAAAAGATCGAAGCGGTTATACGCGTGGAGAAGCTGCAAGACGTTACCGATGAATTGGAGAAGTTCGGTTGCCCCGGGATGATGGTTACGCATATCGAAGGACACGGCCGGCAGAAAGGAATAAGCGAACAGTTCCGGGGCCGGGAGTACAAATTAAATTTTATCCCGAAGATAAAGATCGAAATTATCGCCAAGGACACGGATGTGGACCGGATTGTGCAGTTGATTACCGATATCGCCAAGACCGGGGAAATCGGCGACGGCAAGATATTCATTTATCCGGTCGATAATGTGGTAAGGATCCGCACCCGGGAGAAAGGGGAATGCGCCGTTTGATCCGGGCCCTGAATAACGATGGGCCAGGGTGTATGCTTGCGCGCAGAGGAGTCTGCCGGTGCCTTAAAACCCCGGGGTTAATCCCCCGGGGTTTTGTTTTTTGCCCGGCCCCCGCTTATCCGCGGACGAGTTTTTCGGGAGTCGCGCCATAAATTTATTGACTTAAACAATAGATACGTTATAGTATTTTTAAGGAAGAGCAGGTTCTCATGCCGGGCCGTAATGTTGGCAGTAGCGTATGCTACGGGACTTCCTGATGGATATAGCCCGACGCAATAAAATGAGAAAAGAGCTCTTCTTTTTTATATCCGGAACCGGCTGAATCAGTAAGAGGACAGGAATAGATGCCAGGTATTAATACCGCAACCGAAAATATAACCGGACTTTCCCCCGAACAGGTGCAGGCGCGGTTCAAGCAGTACGGGTACAACGAGCTTCCGTCGCAAAAGAAACGCACCGGTTTTGTTATCCTGCTGCATGTTCTTAAAGAACCGATGCTGTTGCTGCTGCTCGGCTGCGGCTCGATTTATTTTTTCTTGGGCGAAGCGCAGGACGGATGCATGCTGCTTTCGTTTGTGGTGGTGGTGATCGGGATAACTTTATATCAGGAACGCAAAACGGAACGGACCCTGGAGGCATTACGCGATTTGTCCAGTCCGCGCGCTTTGGTTATCCGGGGCGGGGCGCAAAAACGGATCGCCGGCAGGGAGGTCGTCCTGGACGATATCCTTATTCTTAAGGAGGGGGACCGTGTGCCGGCGGACGCCGTGGTGTTGTCCTGTTCTAATTTGTCCGTTGATGAGTCGCTTTTGACCGGAGAATCGGTAGCGGTGCGTAAAACCGAATGGGACGGCAAGGAAGCGGCAAAGCGTCCGGGCGGGGATGACCTGCCATATATATATTCCGGGACCCTGATCGTCCAGGGCCGCGGCATGGCCAAAGTGACCGCGATCGGGATCCGGACCGAGATGGGCAAGATCGGTAAGGCCCTGCAGGAGATCCGCGAAGAAGATACCCTGCTGCAGAAAGAAACCGGGAAGATTGTCCGCAACTTTTCTATCGTCGGGATAATCCTCTGCCTATTAGTGGTAACGGTGTATGGGCTGACCCGGCATAATTGGCTGGAGGGCATTCTTTCCGGATTGACCTTAAGCATGGCCATGCTGCCGGAAGAATTTCCGGTGGTTTTGATGATATTTCTGACCCTGGGGGCCTGGCGGATCTCGAAAAGCCAGGTGTTGACCCGCAGGGCCCCGGCGATCGAAACCCTGGGCGCGGCAACGGTATTATGCACGGATAAGACCGGAACGCTGACCTGTAATACCATGGCTCTTTCCCTGCTGTGTGTAGGCGGGGATTATTATCCGATTGATACCGGCAAAGAAAAGTCGCTGCCGGAGGCCGCGCATGACCTGTTGGAATACGCGATTTTAGCTAGCCAAAAAGATCCGTTCGACCCGATAGAGAAGGAAGTAAAAAGGACCGGCGAATTTTATTTATCGGGTTCCGAGCATATCCACAATAATTGGCGGTTGGTGAAAGAGTATCCGCTTTCAAAACAATTATTGGCTTTGTCCCACGTTTGGGAATCTCCGGATAAGACCAATTTTATTATTGCCGCCAAGGGTTCTCCGGAGGCGATTGCCGACCTGTGCCATCTCAATGAACACCGCCAGCAGCGGTTATCTCATTGCATCGAAGAAATGGCCGACAAAGGGCTGCGGGTTCTGGGGGTGGCCAAGGCTTCGTTCAAGAAAACGACCTTACCGGAAGAACAGCATGATTTCGTATTTGAATTTCTCGGCTTGCTTGGGTTTATCGATCCGATCCGGGCGACCGTTCCCTCGGCGATCAGGGAAGCGTATGCCGCCGGGATGCGGGTAATTATGATTACCGGTGATTATCCCGGTACGGCTATGCATATCGCCGAACAGATCGGGTTGAAAAATCCCGGGCAATGCATAACCGGTCCGGAACTGGAAGCAATGACTCCGGCAGTATTAAAGGAACGTATCGGGGATGTCAGTGTTTTTGCGCGGGTGGTGCCGGAACAAAAGCTGGCGATTGTGGATGCTTTGAAAGCAAACGGCGCCGTGGTGGCCATGACCGGGGACGGGGTTAATGATGCGCCGGCATTAAAGTCGGCGCATATCGGCATTGCCATGGGCGAACGCGGAACGGATGTGGCCCGCGAGGCCTCGGCCCTGGTGGTGCTGAATGACGATTTTTCTTCGATCGTGACCGCGGTAAGGCTCGGCCGGAGAATTTTCGATAATTTAAAAAAGGCGATCGCCTATATTTTTGCCATTCATGTGCCGATCGCGGGTATGTCGTTTTTACCGGTATTGCTGCAGATGCCGATAGCGTTGTTGCCGGCGCATATCGCTTTTCTGGAACTTATTATCGATCCGGCCTGCTCGGTCGTGTTTGAGGCCTGCCCGGAAGAGAACAATATCATGAACCGGCCTCCGCGCGATCTGCGCGATTCGTTGTTCAATAAGCGGGCGTTTATCCTGAGCCTGTTGCAGGGGCTGGCCATATTGGTTATTGTTTTTAGCGTGTTTGCCCTGGCGCTTCAGGGGGGCAAGGGGGAACGTACCGCCCGGACCATGGCTTTTGCCGTGCTGGTGATTGCCAATATTATGGTTATCATTACCAACCTCTCCTGGACGAAAAGTGTTCTAAGTATGAACGCGGCCAAGAATAAGGCTTTATGTGCCGTGGTGACCGGGGCATTTATCGCGTTTTTTGCGGTGATGTATGTTCCCTGGCTGCAGAATGTGTTTCACTTTACCATCTTATCCGCCAAAGATATCCTGATCGTGTTCGGCAGCGGGGGTCTGAGCCTGGCCTGGTTTGAACTGGTAAAGGTGCTGGCCAAACGGTTGTCTCCGGAGGCAGGAAAAGAGCTTTAATCCCACATCCGATAATCTGCCCTCCCGGTCTTGACAAGGCCGGAGGGTTGTGCTATGTTAGTTCCTAACACAACGGCGTGTTGGTGAATACAAATAAAAGGCGTTCAATCGAACGTCTTTTGACTTTTTAGACTACAGTGTGTACGGGAAAATTATAGTCCGGCCGGCCCGGGCCGGAGAATGATGCGACCGGGTGCCAGCGGATAAAGGAGTATTCCCCCCGGCGGGGGATAAGGACACTCCGGAGATTTCGTCCGCTGATTTTTATTTATATAGGGTAAAAAAAAGGTTTGGCATGCAGGAAGTGATTTTTCTTATCGTTTTTCCCCTGGTAATAGCCCTGGCATTGACGGCGGCGCGGCGCGTGTCCGTGTGCAATGCGTTAGTGGCCTTGGGCGCGATCGGGCTGGGTATCGGTTCGGTTGCGCTGTTAGCGATGAATTTTCACCATGAGATAGTTTATTTTAAAGCCGGGTCCGCGCTGATCGATAAGGCCATGCTCGCGGTGGAAGTTATCCTCGGTGTTTACATCGTCAGGCAGGCGCTGCGGTTTAAGCGGCCATGGGCATTGTGGCTGGTGATCGGTCAGGTCGGGTTGACCGCCGGGTTCGAATTTGCCTGCGGGAACCGCCTGCATGCGGTGAGTAATATTTTTATCGATAAGCTTTCGATCATTATGACCACGGTCGTCGGCATTATCGGCAGCCTTATCTGTGTCTACGCTATGGGCTATATGAAGGATTTTCACCGGCAGTTCCACCGGGAATTGCCCGATAACCGCAGATTTTTCTTCCTGCAGATGTTCGTGTTTTTATCGGCCATGTTCGGCATCGTGTTTTCAAACAATCTGTTGTGGTTCTGTTTCTTCTGGGAGATAACCACGGTGTGTTCGTTCCTGCTTATCGGGTATAAAAAAAATCCGGAGGCGGTGGCCAATGCTTTCCGGGCGCTGGAATTCAACCTTTTCGGCGGTCTTCTGCTGATTATCGCGATCGGGTACCTGTTTTTCACCACCGGCAGTATCGAGCTGGACGCATTGATGACCGGGAACAAGGCCGTGGTCTTATTGCCGATCGCGCTGATAAGCTGCGCGGGATTGATCAAATCCGCGCAGTTTCCGTTTTCATCGTGGCTGTTGGGGGCGATGGTCGCGCCGACGCCGGTCTCCGCGCTGTTGCATTCCAGTACGATGGTAAAGGCCGGGGTTTATATTATTCTTAGGTTTGCCTCCCAGCTGGAGGGGACCCTGCCGGGGCTGGTGCTGGCTTTGATCGGCGGGTTGACCTTTTTGATCGCCTCCTGTATCGCGATCAGCCAGTCCGACGCCAAAAAGATCCTGGCCTATTCCACGATCGCGAATCTGGGGCTGATTGTATTGTGCGCCGGAGTG
>JAQULA010000062.1 GCA_028718845.1 Candidatus Omnitrophota bacterium | reverse complement strand
GATCAAGACGGCTTCCGCTTTGCTCACTTGTTTCCCGTCGAGCAATTCGTTAATAGCATTTATAAACTGCCGGGGAGTGGCAATCGTATCCATATTCCGGGTATCGATTATCGAGGCGATTGCATTACGCACATCTTTACCGCAACCGCGTAAATCGGTATGATCGATACCCGCGGCTTCCCCGGATTCATGCGCCAGCACTATATCACGGGATTCCATGTCGTTCCACAAAGCTTCACTGATAAAAATATCTCCGTCCTTATTGGCAAATCCCCGGATATTATATTCGTTTGATTTGATCAGGTATATATTTCCCTTGTTCGCCGTCAAAACATCGGCCAAATCTCCGGCGACATCGCCGATTCCATTTGCCGTACCCATCGCTTTGATCCTCGCGGCCGATTCCGCTACCTGACTATGATATTCGGCCCCAAGTTTTTCGGCGGTAACCGCAGCCACTTCTTTACCGGTTTTTTCATCATACAACACAAGCTGTTTCCGGTCGGAATTATAACTGCCGGTAAGGCCCATCACTTCACCCTGATCGGTGACCAGTTTGCCGATGGCATTGCCGGAAGACGGAATATTGTTGGCGGCCGTCAATCTTTCGTAGTGGGATTCCGACAAGATCACTCCGGCAAGCCAGGTAACCATAGCGCGTTTATCCGCATTGTCCTGAATCCCCGGAGCGGTTATGATCGCAACCGCAGTATTTAACTTATCCAGTATAACCGTAACATTCTGCTGATCCCCTTTGCTGACCTCACCCGACAAGGCCGTAATCGCTTCGGTGAATTCGTCAACTTTATCATTAGTCACCAGCTTAGCGATAATCGTACTGCGCTGTTCCGGGCTCATCTGCGTTGTCACCAGACCGGTAACGGAGATCCCGGTAGTATCAATTTCGGCGTTAGCCAGTATATCGACGATCTTGTTTGCCTGCGCAAGCTGTTTCCGGGTTATCCCCGGCAGGATCGAGTTGGCAACGAATAATTCTATTTCCGCAGATTCCCCGCCCACGGCATTAACCAGCGTATCGGTTATCTTCTTTACGTCGGACAACGCAGCATCGATATTTAAATCATTAAGAATAGAACCGGTCACGCCCGCCCCTTGCCCGGCTTGGCCCGCGACAGAATCAATAATCGCCATGGCGATACTGCGCACCGCGGCGGCTCCATTTTCCTGCGCAAACGCGTTGTCGATTGCCGTAACCGGCAGGGAATCCACCGCGCTGCCAAAAGCCCCTCTGGCAACATCGACAAAATCACTCAAATCCACATCAACCGCCGTAGTTCTTAAATCTTTCAAAAGCAGGACGTTATTCATATTCAGCCCAGTATCCTGAACTATAGTATCGATATCTCCCACCGTCATCGTCTCGGGATTAAGGTTATCCAATACCTGAACTGCCTGCACGATCATATCATGTATGGATCCGGTGGTATTTGTCGTCATAAACGAACGGAATGCTGACGATTGATCATCGGCTTTTATGACCGCTAGCATCTCGTCCAGAGTGACCGTAGCACTACGGCTGAATTGAGGATCAATCGATGTCGCGAAACCGATCACGGTTTCGGCCATATCCATGGTTTTCTCATCAAGCATCGGATTAACCGCTTTCAACGTGATATCGGCAATCTGGCTCGCGACAATCTGACTTTCCATTTCATCGGATGAGATGCCCCGGGCGGATTCCGCCTTGACGATATTCGAGATTACCGTATTTATCGCTTCAATCTTTTGCACATCGGATTTACCGCTCCATTGAGGATCGCTCACCAATTCCATAATCTGGTCTTCATCATCCTTGGTAAGGACCGCATTATTACCGCTGTCAAGAAAAGCTTGGGTATAAGCCGTGCTGACGTTCAATCGGGACGAACCATTCCCGGGTGCATTGACGAATTGTCCGCCCCAGGCGGCAATATCTTCCTTGGCTAATCCGGATGATCCTTTGCCGGTGTTCGCAAAAACATCCTCGATCGCCTTTTCAACCGTTGCGGACTCAGCCTGCGGTTTTCTTATCTCACTGGGCAGGATATCCTTAGCCGTCGCTTTTGCCACGGAAATAAGTTCCGACGGGGTCTCCGCTTTTCCAAACGCCATTGCCTCTTCTCCGCTCTGAATATCCGCGGCCGCGGTTGAATCATACAGCCCCTTCGAAACATCTTTATAGCTTTCAGCCCTTGCCGAGGCATCGGCTCTCATAACCACATCTAAATTCTCATTCTTACTCAATGCCGAGAACAGGCTTTCCGCTTCCTTGAAAATATTTTCAACCATTTTCTTCACTTGCTGTTCACCGGTCTGCGTTTTATCCGAAATCAGGATATCAATATCCTCGGCTTTACTGCTCAAGACATCTTCCAACGCGCTTTTCAGGATTGTCCGGCTGGTCTCGTCATTATTAACTCCGGCATCTTCAATCATGCGTTTCAACGGTTCGATCAACACCTTTGACCAGACGCTCTCTCTGGTGGTAAATTTCACCGAGTTGGATTCTTCGATGACTTTAAGCAGTTTGGCATTTAATTCAAGTTTATCCTGCGCGCTCAGCGCCTTACCGTCCAATTCACCGGCGATCAATTCCACGGCTCTGGCTTCATAGGCTTCATTTTCGGACAGCGCCTGTCCTTCTTGAGCTCCGCTCTTCCAAACATTTTCTTTGATATATTGAAGCGCTCCGCCTTCTACTTTGCCTAAATTATCCAGCGTTTTATCTAAGGCGCTCACGTCGGCATAAGCATGCCGCTGAATACCCTTTAAACCCTCTTCTCTCACTACACGTCCGCCGCACTGGATCAGCAAGTCTTCGCTGAAATTATGGGCATCAAGCATAAATAGATCGGTTTTCCCTTTGACATTAACGCCGGTCGCGCCGCGTTCATTGACAAAAACGATCCATTTGTTTTCCGATGCCCCTTCGGCGAAATAATTCAATCTGGACGTTTGTTCTGTCTTCCCGTCTTTTGTCACGGTTTCCGGATTCTCGGCATTGCTGGCATTAACTTCCTTTATTATTTCAGACACCTGCTCCGAGCTATAGTTTTTCGCACTTAGCTGTTTTTTCACGGCCTCAATGACTTCTCCTCTGAACGCTTCATTGATCCCGACCACATAAACACCCTTTGCAGCAAGCGTTTCATTGACGGATTCAGTGAAGTATTTCGCTTGATCAGGGGTTAACTCGATCCCGACTTTCTTAAAAGCAGCGACAACATCCTGTCTCGTTACGGTGCGATCGGCAACTTTATTATTAAGCGAATCGGCCAATTCACCGGCCTTTTCCTGAGAGTCAACACCGCTTATCTTGCCGTCAAGTTTTGCATTTTCTATAATAATCTTGATTGCGTTCTCGCTGAATCTTCCCGTATAAGCATCAACAATATCGGCAGCAATGCCTTGAGTGTTTTTATCGGACACGCTCATGAAATTGGAGTTGCCGTTATTGTCCTTGGTCATCACGTCACTCAAACTGCGGCTTTCCACATCATATACCCCTCGGCCGATCTGCATACTCAACATCTTCATGGCACTCCGGAAGCTGCCCGAACCGCCGGCAATCGAATCGCCCGGCCCTTGGCTGAGTACTTCGATCAACGAGGTCTGCATCGTAGTCTTGCTCTTTTCCATGGTGCTATAAAGTGCTTCCTGCCGAGCTCTTAAATCTATCACCGACTGGCTGTCTTCAGTCGCCCCATTGCTAATAAGTTCATCAATTTTGGTCTGTATCTTCAACTCTTCCTTGCGGCCTAAACAGATCAAATAATCGGTATCGCTGATAATGCGCTCATACTCGATTTTACCTCCTTGCGAAGGATAGAGCTTGCCGTTAATATCCCGGGCGTTGCCGGATTCTCCGGTCCCGATATCATAGCTCCCTTCCGAAAGATACTGCGCACGAGTGTTTCTATCGACTTCCGACATCTTGAAATCATTACTCTTAAAGATATCATACGCCCGCTGATTGATACCGAGTTCGCCGGTCGTCTTGTTTACATAAATAGCCGCTTTTCCTTCCGACTGGACTTTAAGCGCCGCTTCTTTAGTATCAAGTACGGCGATCTGTCCGTTTTCGCCGGTCAATTCAGTAAAACGATCGTATTTCGCTTTTCCTTCCTCAATACGTCCGGGATCATTCTGCAGAACATTTTCCGTTTCTCCGGCTACAATATAGCTGACCCTATCCAACAAAGGAATATGGAATTCATCAAAACGTTTGACATTCTGATTGCGTAATGCGGTTTGCAAATCAGCATTGTCCAATTGATTATAAAGATGCCCCAAGTTGTCTTTAGAAATTACCACTATAGTATTCTTGTCATTTAACGCATTCACTAATTCGGTCATCTTTTCCGGATTTTCCCTGGCTTCGCTGATCAATTTATCCCCATTGACAAGTTTGAAACCGAATTCTTCGGCTAACTGCTTATAATCAATGGTGCCGTCCGTTGTCGTTGCCTTACTAACGGCATCGGTCTTTTCTTCAACCAGAATCATCTTCACATTCTCTTTACCGCGAATAAGCCCTTGCCCAAACAATTCCAGCGCAAACCCAAGGGTTTTACCGGCAGAGGTTTTAAGAGAAATCGTTTCGCCGTTCAGCAATGATGCGATCATTAATTTCTGTTCTGCCCGCAGCGTAAGGCTTTTCGTTTCCCCTTTAGAATCGGTAATCGTCATACGGTTAATCACTTCTTCGGTATAAGCGATGAACTGCTCCACTCCGCCATATTCCCCTTCCACTCCGGAGAATTGATCCTTGGCGTTGTTTTTAATCGCGTCATTAATCTTAACGAAATCAGTTTTCATTGCCTCACGAGCCTTGGTTAAGCGCCCTTCGAACTGATTAATCTCCGTAAGCTTTTGGTCAATAAACTCTTTGCGTTCACCACTGGTCATATTTTTGGTCGTCGCTTCATAAAGTTTATCAAGCGCCGTACTCTTTTGTTCCGAAGTCATTCCGCTTGTTCCCGTCCCCGACCCAGAACTTTCTTCGAGCCTGATCAGATCACGATAGACCTGCGCGGTCTGGCGGGTTTCCAATTGTACTTTCGCATCATAAGCGATTTGTTTTAATTCAGTGCGCAATACAGCCGCATTTTCACCGACTAAACTCACGGAATTGCCGGAAATTGTTACCGAGTCACTTGTCGAATCTTCCAATTTCTCGATAACCGTATCCAACCCTTTCACTTCACTGATACGGTAGATTTCCTTGGCGACCACCTTGGCCGGCAACTCTACCACGGCCAGGCTACGAACCGTATCATTAACGACCAATTTCAGGTCAATTGCGAGCGTACCGGTACGGCCTTCCAGAGTTACGGTAATTACCTCCCCATTCGGCTTACCCTGCACCGATTCTCTTAAGTTAAGTACGTCTTGCACCGAGCACTCATTCCGCATTTTTTCCGTGAACAATACTTTTGCCACCGCTTTATCCAGCGTGCTAACCTCTCTTCCACCGATACTTTTCGCGGTTTCCCCCTCGGTAATCGGCGTTCCGATAATATCGCCCAATTCCTGGAAGCCAAGATTTTCCCGGCGCATTGCTTCGGTCTTCTCATTGACCAGACGGGCAGAAGCGACCGTATCGATAAACCCATCGCGGGCAAGCACCTTAGCCGTGTCGGTAAAACCCGTAACACCGTCGGAAGTGGTATCAAAAAGTTCAGCGTCTTTAACGCCGCTGGTTACGTCAACCTTATGCACCTCAAGACGCTGCTGTTCAGCGCTGGTCAGGGAAGTATTATTAACATTACCTACTTTGTTCTGTCCGACTTCATTCAGATAGCTATTCTTCAGCCCGTCCCTTAAAACATTCGTTAATTTAACGACCGAAGCTTCGGAAAGCTGTAATTTCCTCATATCAAAGGTTTGCACTCTAACATCGCTACCCTTAAAAATATCCCCGACCGATATCCCGCCTTGATACTCGGATAACCGGCTGATCGTCCGGATAGCCGCCGATTCAAATTTGTTTTGCCCCGAACTCTCTGCGGCATTTTCGAATCTCGTGATAATCTGCAAAAGCGTCTGATTTACCTTACTGGTTGCCGCGTCCTGAACAGCATTAAAGTTGGCTTTTTCTTCCAATCCCGGCAACATATCCTTCCAACCGTCTTTGCCTTCGGCTATTTGCTGGACTTTATCGAAAGACAGCGTGTTTACCATGGAATCAGCGGCAAAAGACTGCAAATTCCCCAGCGTTTCCGACGTCAAATTACCCTCTCCTTTTTCCGAACGAACTACCGTGAACCTGTCTTGCATCGTAAAATCTTTAACGGTGGCGTTCATAAGATCCACATCGGTAATCCCGGAACCTTTGGTCATGGTCAAATATTGAATTTCCGCATCGGAAATCTTTTCATACTTCTGCGGATTACGCAGCAGCGCGAGAAAAGCAAGATCATTTGCGAATGCCTGGATAAACTTACCGCGCGCTTCATCTCCGGAAGGCAGCCAACTGAATAAACTCGGCGCAATTTCATACCCCTTCGTAAGCACCAGTTCAGTACCTTTAGAAACTCCGGTTAAAAATCCGGAAATTTTTGCCGGTTCCACAAAAAATCGGTGCATGAACGAAAGATTCTTTTGCTCCGCCGCCATCTCCACACTGGTCATTCCTTTTCCCGCGGCCTGGAATATCGGCATTATCGGCCCGAGCCATAACCCAAGTTTACCCATATTCAGAGTGGAAACCAACCCTGACTGCAAAAACCCCATCTTATTTTCCTTACCCTCCCAGGTAAATTCAAAGTCCGTGTTATTCCACAGACTGCCAGCCAACCCGGCGGCATTATCGATCGCCACTTTAAACAGGAAAAATGACGGGCCAACCGTCAGAAAATTCATCGCCCCCTGCCAGGATAACTTAGCGATTTGAGCAGGATTATAAGCTAACCGCTCTGTCGTTTTTACCGCTTTCTCCATCCACTCGCCTTTAGCCGCGGCCGGGGAAACTTTTATTCTTTCCGCCAATTGCTGCATTACTTTACTGGTAACCGATTCTTCTCCCGCGACCGTCGCGCTCATTTTGCTTAAACCGCTGGAAACAGAATTTCTGGCGGCATTAAACAACGGTTCTCCGACCAGCCGCCAGCCGCCTACCAGCGCTGCTCCGGCTAAAAAGTATTTTACCGCTGTATCCAGATCCAGCAGCGTACCATTATTCATCAGACTGTTCAATTCGCCGACTCCGACCAGCCCAAGCCCGCCAACCGCCATTTCCGTTAACACCCTGGCAACTCCCCATCCGCTACAGATGTTTGCGGTAGCAAAAGAACTTTTTGCGGCATAATCAATCAGTTTCACCCCTAAACTTGTTTCGGCCAAAAGTTTTCCCGCTAATGTGATGCCACCGGTAAAAACAAGCCCTAAAGCGACTCCTTGACCTAAAGATCCCAGATTCTGAGAAAAAGACTGCAACCCCTTGCCGGAAGCCACCGATATCGCATTATCAAAAAGAACAAACTGTAGCCCCATATCGCCGGCGTTTCTCAGTAACGAAGAAAATCCCACATACCGGCCGACTACCAAAGCCGCAGCGGCAATTAACGGCACCGAAACCACTTTTACCACGTCCATAGTGGTAACTGCCGTATTTATATCGCGGCCAAGCAACATATTGATTCCCTGATCGCGCATCTGGGCAGCGGCGGTAGCGGCATCACCGGTAGAAACCAGCCATTCGAGTCCGCCGACTATAGCATACCCGGCTCCCAAGGCCTTATTGGTTATCCACATGTTACCGTTCGATTCTGTTCCGAATACTTTATTCCCAACGTCCTTCACATCCTGCCAGGCCCCCTGAGGATCCGAACCTACCCAGGTCGCGGCTGAATAGGCCAGCAATGACGTCGATATAATTGTCGAACTTGCCGCCAACCAGGTCGAACCGGCAAATACCCCCGCGGAAATAGTGCTGGTTAAAAATGTGCCGGCAATGCCTAATGCACTGATGGCTGCCGGAGCAGCAAGAACAACCGCCGCGGCGATTACCGCAGAAACTGCGGCAACAGCAAAAACTTCTTTTATTCCTTCTTTATGCAGCTGATATGAAGTATAAACACTGTCATACGCTCTTTCCATTACGCCGCGATTATCGGCGCGGATCGAACTCACTTTGCTGAGCGCCGATTCAACATTTGAAATATGGGGATTCTGGGCGGCAGCTATAGTAACACCGTTGGCGGTGACACTCTTCCCCGATCGAATTTCTTCGATATTGACCAGAACGTCCTTACCTCCGATTGAAAGAAGGTACATATTGTTATCGAGATTCTTGTAAGCAGCCTGCATATTGTACAGATTGGCGCGGGTAAACCCGATATTTTCACCTTTACCGGAAGCAACCGAAAAAAGATTACCCTTGGTATCGAACGTAACAACGATATCCTTATCGGTCAAATCAACCGCCCTGACCCCGGCCGTCAGAGTCACTCTGCCATCCGACACTTCCCCCCTCACCCCGGCGCTCACATCAAATCGCGTAACACCATCGGCGGAAAGAACGTTAATGGTACCGGTTTTCGATATATTATTTAAAATGTCGCCCTCAGTTAATACCCAAGCGCTATTACTCAGCGTAATAACCTGCTTTGCACTGACGTCATATTCGCCGTTGATAACGTCCGCATCGATGATGTTTTGAGTCCGCGATGAAGTCCCTTCACCTTTCTGTGAAGGAAGAATACTCACCGCGTCTT
>JAQULA010000061.1 GCA_028718845.1 Candidatus Omnitrophota bacterium | reverse complement strand
TTTCTCTGGCCTCGTCCGCCATGTACAATGCGTAACTGGGCGTGCAGGCCAGGATGCGCGGTTTTAAATCACGCATAAGATTAAGCTGGCGTTTTGACTGCCCGGAAGAAACCGGAATAACCGAAAGCCCCATTTCCAAAGCGCCATAATGCAGGCCCAATCCTCCGGTAAACAATCCGTACCCATAGGCCACCTGAATCCGGTCTCCCGGCTCGGCTCCGGCGCAGCACAATGAGCGGGCAATGACCTCGGCCCAGAGTTTGATATCTTCTTTGGTATAACCGACAACCGTGGGTTTTCCGGTCATGCCGCTGGAAACATGTACTTCGGCGATCTCGCGGTCCGGCACGGAAAAAAGTCCGAAGGGATAATTATCGCGCAGATCCTCCTTTATCGTGAACGGCAGCCGGCGGATATCGGCAATTGTTTTAATCCGTTCCGGATTTACCCCGGCGGCATCAAGTTTTTGTTTATACACCGCGTTATGGGCATAGGTATACGCTACGATATCCCGCAGCCGTTTCGACAATAACGACTGTAATTTATTCGGGGAAGCGCATTCGACCTTTTTATTCCAAATCATAACCGAACCTCCCGCGCTTTCAAAAAAATCTCCCGGTTTTCCGGCTCATGTTTACCGTGAAATACCTCGTTCAATGCCCGCTGCCAATGTTCCGGGCCAATCGGCACAAATCGGGAAAGCATTCCCAGCATAAACGTATTCAAAAACAGCGGCGAAGGGATTTCCCGCATTGCCAGCTCCAATCCCGGGGTACAATCTTTGCCGCCGGAGTTCAGGGATCCGGTATATTTTTCCGCTTCTTTCCGGTCAAATCCGACCAGGAAATCCACCTGACCGAACGGGATCAACGGAGAAAACACGGTATCCCCGAACCGCAAATGCGATTCCACCGAACCGCCGCGCTGCGCCATGCCGTGCACCTCGGATTTTTTTACGTGATATCCGGCATACATCGCGGCGCAGCCGCAAATTTCCGCGGCCTTTAACACCCCCTGTCCGCCGATACCGCAGAACAGGATATTAACCGTATCATTCCGCTTTTTCATCATACTCCAATGCCCCGAACGGACAACTCTGCACGCAAATACCGCACCCGGTACAGATCGCGCTGTCGATAATAATCGTTTTTTGCTCATCCCGGATCAAGGCCGGGCAATCGATGCCGACGCAAATACCGCAGCGTTTACATTTCTCCGCGTTTACGCGGGGAGACGGTTTGCGTAAGCGTTCCAGCAAACGGCAGGGAGCCCGGCAAATAACCACGGACAATCCGGGTTCCTGCAACCGCCGCTGAATAAGGGTTTCAATCGTTTTGATTTCATAGGGATTAACCGTATCGACCGATGCCGCGCCGCAGGCGCGCGCCAGCGCCGCCAAATCCAATTCCCCGGTTTTCTCTCCCTGCGCGGTCATTCCGATGGCCGGATTCGGCTGATTCCCGGTCATTGCCGTGGTCCGGTTATCCAGGATCACCACCACGCCCCGCGCTTTATTATATACCGCACTGATAAGCCCGGTAATCCCGCTGTGTATAAAAGTAGAATCCCCGATTACCGCGACCATTTTCCCGGAATGATTCTTTTGGATGCCTTCCAGAAACGGGATACTCGCGCCCATGCATAACTGGGTATGCAGGCTTGCCAGCGGCGGCAACGCCGCCAGAGTATAACAGCCGATATCTCCGCAAACAAAAACCTTCAACGCCCGCAGCGCGACAAACGCAGCCCGATGCGGGCATCCCGGGCAAAGTACCGGACGGCGTTTGGGAAGTTTCTGCTCCTGTTTGTCTTTTCCTTTAACGATCAGCGGGATGTGCTCCGGCCGCAGTTCCCCGACTCTAAACGACGGTTTTTTCGCCCTCACCGCAATGCCGGCCGCCCGGATTTTCTCTTCCAGAAAATGGTCAAGTTCTTCGACAACAAAAACTTTTTTTACTTTTTTGACGAATCCCCGGATCATTGCCAACGGCAGCGGATAGCTCATCCCCAGGATCAGCAATGACGCCTGCGGATACATCTCCCGCACATAGAGCGCGGCAGCGCTGCTGACAATAAAACCCAAAGAATGTTCCCGCAGGATCACCCGGTTAAGCGGAGTCGTTTCCGAGTATCCGGCCAGCTTCCGCATTTTATCTTCCAAAAGAATGTGCCGGGGATAAGCATGGGCCGGGATCATTACGTATTTTTGGGGATTTTTCTCAAGCGCGCGGTCTTTTAGCGGCCGGCGTTTTCCCACCTTAACGGTTTCCTTGGTATGCGCGATGCGGGTGGTCAGACGAAATAATACCGGGGTATCAAAATCTTCACTGATCCGGTACGCGGTCTGGATAAAATCATACGCTTCCTGCGGACTGCACGGTTCGATCAGCGGGACCTTCGCGTACGGCGCAACCTGCCGGGTATCCTGTTCATTTTGAGAGGAATGTAATCCCGGGTCGTCGGCGACCGCCAGGACAAACCCGGCATTAATTCCGCTGTAGGCACTGACCATCAGCGGATCCATGGCCACATTCAAACCGACGTGCTTGCAGGAAAACAATGCCCGTTTTCCGGCCACGGCCGCGCCAAAAGCAACCTCACAGGCCACTTTTTCATTCACCGCCCATTGACTGATAATTTCCGGATAACCGGCGAGTGACTCGAGGATCTCGGTTGCCGGGGTCCCCGGATACGAACTGGCAAACCCTACCCCGGCTTCCCAGGCGCCCCTGGCCAAAGCTTCATTCCCGGATAGGAACATTTTTTCTTGAATACTGCGCATGCGAATTCCCTATTCTAAGATCTCCGTTGCGATTTGAGTCCTTTTATTGTATATTGCCGGGAACGAATTTGCAAGGCTCCCGGAAACAACCCGAACCGCCCCGGATTTTTCACAAGGACGCCCGGTTCTCATTACTGCTGTTTTTTTACTTTTTATTCGTTGTCGGCATTTTTCGTCCCCCGGGGGGACTACCCGTTAAACGCTATTCGCTGGTTTCACAACCGCGTAGTCGCCTGGAGGCCGGTGGCTACTTCAGGGATAATGCCTTTTCTGACATACACCGGATGCATTTCTTTTCGCAATGCCGGAAGTTTACGGGCAAACAAACACGACGCAATAATACACAACAGCCCGCTGATCAATAATGTCGACGGCGCCCCGATTTTAGAGGCAACCCCTCCGGCAAAAAGGCTGCCGAACGGAACCATGCCGGTGAACGCCAGAGTGTAAAAACTCATGATCCGCCCCCGCTTATCTTCATCTACGATCGTCTGCAATATAGTATTACTGGAAGCCATCTGGATCATAATTCCGAACCCGCAAAACAGGATGATCAGCATCGAAAGCCCGACCACCCGTGAAAACGAAAAAATAGTGATCCCGATACCGAAGATACACGCCGCGCCGGCAATCATTTTTTCCAATCCCAGCACGCTTTTGCGTCTCGCCAGGAAAAGCGCTCCGGCCAACGCCCCGATCCCGGCCATGGCCATGAGAAACCCCAGAGTCCGCGGGCCGCCGTGCAAAATATCGCGGGCAAAAACCGGCATCAATATCTGATACGGTACGCCGATCATGCTGACCGTTGCCAGCAGCAATAGAATCGCCCGGATCGGGCCGAAACCGAAGGTATATCGCCAGCCTTCCCTCAGTTCTTCCAATATATGGGTTTCCCGGGACTTCGGTTTTCGTTTATGGATAGTCATCATCATCAACGACGCGATAACCGCCAGATAGCTTAGGGCATTGATCAAAAAACACACGCCTTCTCCGGCAACGGCAATAATGATCCCGGCGATCGAAGGCCCGATCAGCCGGGCCATATTAAAGATCGATGAATTCAGGGCGATGGCGTTTCCCAGATCCTCTTTTCTATCGATCATCTCGATGGTAAACGACTGACGGATGGGAATATCGAACGCATTCACCAGGCCAAGCAGCGTGCTCAACAACACAATATGCCAAATCTGTATCGTATTCGTCAACACCAATATCGACAACACGAACGCCTGCACCATGGCCAGGCTCTGCGTAACAATCAACATCCGGTGCCGGTTATAACGATCGGCAATCACCCCGGCAAAAACAGTAAACAGCAACCCGGGCAGTTGGCTGAAAAACCCGACAACCCCCAGTAATAAAGCGGAATTGGTCAACCGGTACACCAGCCAACTCAAAGCCACCTGCTGCATCCAGGTGCCGATCAATGAAATAACCTGACCGCTGAAAAATAAGCGGTAATTTTTATAATGCAGCGCACGAAAAATCGACATAAGCATTAATCCTTAATATTCGGCCGTAACGGCGCATCCGCGCCGAAGAGATAAGATTTATTATAGCAATCGAGGCAATCGATGGGAATGTTTTTCTCGAATACCGCTTACGCCCGGGAAACCGCTCCGGAGGGAATGAATTCATCGCACCTAACCGGAACCGGCAATTCCCCGGGGTCCGGGACGGAAAAAGCGCTTTTGCCGCAAAACGCCGGCTCCAGCCGCGGAGGTACCTCGCGCCGGTCAACCCGGCTCGATTTCCGCCTTTAATTATAATTCCATCCCTTCGTCCTGTTCATCCCGGTCAAGGGCGATAACCAGCCATATAAACAAGCATAAAAAAATTATAATACCCATACAGGGGTCTGTCCTTTTGAATACGCGACAGCCTCGCTTCGCGCATATACCGGGTTAGGCTTTTTCCAGACTTTTCAGCGCGCCTTCGGTCTTTTTCAGCCGCTTACAAAGAAAGGCCCGCACCGGTTTGAGCACTTTGAAAATTTCCCCGTCATCGATCTTATAGTAGATCAACAGCCCTTGCTGGCGCGCCGACAATATCCCGCTCTCCCGCAGAATAGTCAAATGCCGGGAAAGACTGGACTGCTGTACTCCCAGGGCTTTGACGATCATCCCCACATTCTGCTCGCCTTTACGCAGGAATTCAATGATCTGAAGACGAACCGGATGCGATAACGCTTTGATAAAATCGGCCTGGATCTTATACGCTAAATCTTCCATCGACGATTGTGCCACGGTCCCTTCCCGTTTACATTCTATATCCCTATTTCCAAATATGACAATATAAGAAATTATAAATACATTCCGGGCCGTTGTCAAGCATCGGCTAACGGTTAATATCCCCCGGTCAATAACGTCGACGTTCGCGCTTGCCCGCCCACGATACCGGCGATGCCGGTTTCGTTTACGGCAATCGGTATTCGTCCCTGCTTTTCACTAATCGCGGAACGCTTGCCGCTATGCGCCGGTTACCAATTTTTCCATGACATAGTCATCCATGACAAAACCGTTACCGATATCCTGCTTTATCGGGCAAACGATGACAAACCCGAATCTTTGGTAGGCCTTAATCGAAGCGTGATTATTCTTGTTTACGGTAAGAGTAACGCGCGGCATTCCCAGGTCGCGGGCCATGGTTTCAACGAACGTTATCGCGCTTTTTCCATATCCCTGCCCGCGTTTTTCCGCAATAACATAGAGCTTGCTCAGGAATAGCTCGTTTTTTTTCGGCACGGCCGCGCAATATCCGATATCCTTATTTTCCGCGTCGCGGATAATATAATAACGGCAGCCTTCTTTGATCTGGCCGGCGACCGCCGGCCGCGATTGGAACCGCTCCAGCATATACTCCACCTGCAGCCGGCCGATAATCGGCGTATAGTACTCCCGCCAGGTTGTCCGCGCTATCGCCACGACAACCTCGATTAGTTCCGGAGTCGACACGTCAACCATGGTTATCACATTCATACTTTTATCGCGGCGTGTTACGCAGACAGCCCGGAAGCGAAAATTTATGCGGTATAAGCGGTGTTGTCACGGATAATTTTAATAATTTCATCAAAATCAAACGGTTTACGCAAACAGGCAATTGCGCCCTCGTCTATCGCCGCCTGGATCATTTCATCCACCGCGTAGCCGGTCATCATCACCACTTTTTGCTGCGGACGCTGTTTTCGAATGGCCCGAAAAGCCTCCACCCCGTTCATCTCCGGCATACGCACATCCATAAAAATAATATCGAACAATTCGGTCGCCGCCAGGTCGATCGCCCCCGGACCGTCGGAAACCGTACTCACCGTAAATCCTTTAAGCGTAAGCAGTCTAGCCAGAAAAACACAGATATTTTTCTCGTCATCGACAATCAGCACATTCATTAATTACCTGTTTCTTTTATAATATTATTTATTGTATAACTATCGACAAAAAAAACAAAGTTTTTTTATTATCTCCGTCTGGAATAACCGCCCGCGGGTCAAGACAGCGGCTTGCTGCGTTCCGGCAGCCCCGGGAAAGTGATTATGAACGCCGTCTCCCGGCCCGTCTGACTGGTTACCGTGATCGAGCCTTTATGCTGTTTAATGATATTGTACACGATGGAGAGCCCCAGCCCCGTGCCTTCTCCTACTTTTTTAGTGGTAAAAAACGGATCGAAGATATGATTGATGTTCTCCGGCGGTATGCCGATCCCGTTATCGGCGATCTCCATGACCACTTCCGCTTTGCCGATGTTGTTCCTGGTGGTTATCGCGATAACTCCCGGAGCCGCCGGCTGGGGACGTTCCCGGAGCGCCCAGCGGGCATTGGAAATAATATCCAGCACCACCTGCTGCAACAGCTGAGAGTCGGCAGTCACCAGCCGCAGGTCCGGCTGAAGCCGGGACTGAATAGTAATGTTTTGTAATTTCAATTCATGCTCGACCAGGATAATCACTTTTTCAACCGCATCGTTAAGGCTGACCGGCTGGAACAAACCGCTGGCCACATGCGAAAAAGTTAACAACGATTCGGTAATCCGTTTACAGCGCAACGCCGACTCCTCGATGCAGTTAAGAATATCCCGGTATTCTTCCATGCTAAAATCCTTCTTCTCCCGCGCCATCATCTTCACCAGCTGCACATTGTTCAATACCCCGGTCAAGGGGTTGTTTATTTCATGGGCCACGCCGCCGGCAAGCTCTCCCACCGAGGCCATCTTGGAACTCTGGACCAGCTGGGACTGGGTTTGCTTGAGCTGTTCATAGGCCTTTTCCAAAGCGGCTTCGGCGTATTTTCGCTGGATAATCCCGGCCAAAACATTGGCGACAAGCTGGAGAAACTCCTCTTTACTTTGATCCCGGGACTGCCCGTCTTTGGAGTATATCGTAAGCACCCCGATCGTTTTCCTATCGATTGAAAGTATCGGAACGCAATAATGGCCGTGCGGAATTATCTCCGCATAACTGATTTTATGACAGCCCTCGACATCCAAAGCAAACTCCAGCTCTTTATCCCGCGCGGCTTTGCCGCAGAGACACTGCCCGAACTCGATACGCCGGCAAGCCTCCTGGTTGGCCGGGGAAAGGCCGCGCTGCGCGCTCATTACCAATATATCCGCATCGGCTTCAACCGTAAAAATTGCCGCCTTCCCGCCCAAATCGAACCAGGAAATCCCCAGGATAATATCCAGACTGCGGTCCAATATCTGGTCAAGACTGATATCTTCCAGGGCCAGCTTTTGCAATGCGCTGATTACCGACTGCACGGCATAATTGCGTTTAGCTTCTTCTTCGACATTTTTCCGTTCGGTGATATCGCGCACGGTCTGAATAACCGCGGACAATTTGCCGTTCTTATCGTATAAAGGAGCGGCTTTTGCCCAGGCGATCATCGGCTTGCCGTTAACATTGGCCAGATTTGCCTCGGTCATGAGAATGTCGTTTTCTTTCCAAACCGCCGGATATTCCTGAGCGATACGGGGAGAATACTTTTCGATATCGACCGCCTCCAGCAGGATATTGGCCAAAAGCCGCCTTTTTTCCCCGTAAAACGGGACCGCGCATTCATATCCGCCCTTGCCGAGCATATCCTTCGCCTTTACTCCGGTCATTTCTTCGGTAGCCTTGTTCCAGGCGACTACCCGGCCTTCCGCGTCGATAGCGAACATCGCGTCCGGAGAAAAATCAATAATATCCGCAAGCCGCTGTTTGGATTCCTGCAAGGCTTCTTCGGCTGATTTGCGTTCATTAACCTCGCGCCCCAACTGTTCGTTGGCCAGCACCAGGTCCCGGGTTCGCGCGGCCACCCGTTTTTCCAACTCCCCCTGTATCTCGTGCAAGGCCTGTTCGGCCTGTTTGCGCTCCTGGATATTTTTCTCCAACTCCTTGATTTTATCCTCCAATTCCAAAGCATGCCGGGTAAGCATGGCCTGCTTTTCCTGATAATAATCAACCTTACTTTTTAGATCCCGGGGGGTTACTTTAAGCTCCGCGAAAATTTCGGCATACATCTCCTGTAACTGTTCGCTTTCGTTCAGGGTAAACAGTTGCGCCTCCAACAATGCTTTATGCGCCGCGGCGGACCCCATCAGCCCGCTCAGGACGATCTCGGTCCGGTTATGCAGTTCGGCCAACTCAATCATTGAAATCTTGGTCTTCCCTTCGATCTTCGCCTCCCGAAAACACCGTTCCATGATTTCAACCGCTTTATCCGGCGGCAGATATTGTTTAAATACGTTTTCGATGATCTTGCGCTTCCGCCATGCATCAATTTCCGGTTTTGACGGCGCGATATACGGGAAGGCTCCTTTCCCGGTTAAAAATATATTAACGAAAGAATCGGCGATCCTTTGCTCTTCTTCATCCTGCCGGCTCAACACCGACCCGGCGACCAGCAAACCGATATTGCACAGCAAAGACCAGAATACTCCGTGAATCAACGGATTGGATATAAACACGCCGAACAGATGTTCCGGATTAAGTAA
>JAQULA010000060.1 GCA_028718845.1 Candidatus Omnitrophota bacterium | reverse complement strand
GCTATTACCGATACCGGGGTGGGGATTTCCGCCGAAGATCTGCCGAAAATATTCAAGGAGTTTTTTCACAAGGACTTAAGCGGCCAGGGCAATGATCCGGGGAATGGCCTGGGGCTGAAGATCGCGCAGTCGATTGTTGTCCGCCATCAGGGTTCAATCGAAGTAAAAAGCATCGTCGGCCAAGGGTCGACATTCATAATAACCCTTCCGTTGTTGTAACCGTCTTTTCCATTAAAAAAAATTAATTTTGTTCTAATCATGATTTAACCCCGGTTATGGTTTACTTGTATTAGGAAGGAAAGAGGAAAGGAGGTGTGATGCGCTTGCAGACCATAGTTAAGGAGGATGTTATGGCACACGTTAAATTTTTCAAAGTATCAAAATGGGTTCAATTTATGCATTATATCAGTGAGCATCATACCGTGACTGAAGCGATGGTGGTTTTTGCCGTAGTCCTCAGTGTTGTGGTAATCGGGGCGAGATTGATCGCGTTGCATATTGTCGGGTTGCCGTCCTTTGAAATGACGGCTTTGTATTCACCCGGGCATCCGGAGGCGGCGCGAATGGCAATGCGTGAGCTGCCGATGCCGGAGCATATTCTGCGGGTTTCCCGGCTAGTCGGTACTGCGGTGCCGATTTCCGCGCTTATCGAGGTTTTAGGGGATAGCGCGGCGTCGCATCAGCGATTTTCGGTTTTTGGACTTGCGCCGATCGGAATGGAAGCGATTAAGCCTTTGGCGGAAATGGGGGAAGGCGCGGTTCCGGCGCTGATTGCGGCGTTGCGAGACCGAAGAGCAATGGTGCGCGGCAATGCCGCCCTGGTACTCGGCGAGCGCCGGGAAAAATCGGCGGTAAAACCCCTGATTTCACTGCTGAATGAGGACGATTCGACGGTAAGATTGAAAGCGGTCATGGCTTTGGGTAATATTGCCACGCCGGACTCAACCTCCGCTTTATTGCAGCTGGCGCGTTCCGAACCGGACCCGGAAATCAAAGGTGCGGCTATTCAGGGGCTCAGAGGACGCAATAACTCTCCGGAGGTGTATGCTCTGCTCATGGGGGCGTGCAATGATGTGAACTGGTATGTCCGGTCTGAGGCATTGGTCGCTTTCCGTCGTTGAACTTATCGCGAACTAATGCCTCAGGAGAAAGAGCGGGAGGTTTTTTTTTAGCGGCTGGTCCGGGAGTGCAACCGCAACGTTTTGTATAAAATCTTATACATCCCCCCAATATTATCGACATTAAAAATCTTTTGAATTATCGTTTAATAATTTTTATGCGAGAGAGTTATGATAATTGCATTTTTATGTCAATAATGGCATGATTTGTGCTATTAAAAAACAATGGGTGAATTAATAAATAAAGATTCAAAGGTTTGCCGCAATAGAGGGAGTGTGAGGGTATTGTGATCGATTATAATCGCTATAAAGAAACCGTAATTTATGCCGGTCTTGAGGAATATCCGATATTGATCGATACGAAAACCGATACCGTTGTCGAAGCTTTTATCCGCGGGAAATGGGTTAACGCAAAATATTATTCCATTTGGCAGGAATATTATGATGCGCAAAAAACGCTCCGGGCCGAGCGTCATCAACCGTAATCGGGGCGATTCCGGGAGCGGGCTTTAGCCCCTAGAGCGGCATTTATCCGGGTGTAACTACAGAGTAACCCTAAAACAGAAACAGGGTTGCTTTTTTTATGAGGTCAGAGGATGCCGGTATTTTTTATAACGATTATGATCATTGTCCTGGGCGTGAATCCGCTGTTTGCCGGAAACAACCGGGTAAGCGCGGATAATCGTGGCCGTGGTTCCGTCGGGTTGGAATTTAACTTCCCGTTCGGCCGGTCCTATAGTTACGACGATATCCTGGTGAGCCGGGTTATCGACGGAGATACGGTACAGCTTGAAAATGGAGAGCGGGTCAGGCTTTTGGGTATCGATACCCCGGAGATATATCAGTCGAGGGAATCGGAGGAAAAAGCCCGTAGCCGGGGGACGGATGTCGAGGCTATTCGCGTTTTGGGAAAACAGGCTGCGGTGTTCACGAAACAATTGCTGGAAGGAAAACGCGTACGCCTGACCTTTGACGTTGATAAAAAGGACAAGTATGACCGTTTGCTGGCGTATGTGTTCATCGATCAACCGCCGGCAGTTGATGCCGTTATGGCGGACGGTTATTATTTTATTTATGATGGGACGAAAACAGCGCTTTTTTGCAACGCGACCATTATTAAGTCCGGCTATGGCCATCCCATGGCCATCCCGCCCAATTTAATGTATGCCGATATCCTTCGCGCTTTGCATCGCGAAGCACGCGAACATAAGCGCGGATTGTGGAAATAGCCGGATAGGCTATGCCCGTTGTTTCTGCCAAAACCCTGCCGTGCTACCCGTTAATTTTTCCGTTTTGCGGGGGCCCATGTTATAATAGGAAAAAGTTTTTTTTATTGTTAATGCCGCTGACGGGGTAGGCGGCGGCTAACAACCTTAAAATGAATCAGTTGCGCGTCAGTAATAATATTTCGGGAATAAATGAATTTTTTTTGCGTCTAATCCATAGAAAATACAATGAATGACGATATCGACCATATAGCGCAATTTTTACAGGGTGAACAAACGGGATTCGAGAAGCTGGTAAGAAAATACCAGAATAGAGTCTTGAATATCATCTATTCACTGATCGGAACAGACCGGGAAAGTGAAGACATTGCCCAGGAGGTGTTTTTGAAGGTGTATTACGGTTTAAAATCATTCCGCCGGGAAGCGCATTTTTCAACCTGGCTTTACCGGATGACCGTAAATATGACCTATGATTTTTTGCGCCGGCGAAAACCGGTGGTCAACGATGAGAGCGCCGTAGAACGGCTCGCGGCTCGGGATGCGGATCCCCGGCAGGCATTGGCGGCAAAAGAACGCGCGGTGCTGCTTCAGAAAGCCATGGAAAACGTTCCGTTGCATTACCGGAGCGCGCTGGTACTTAAGGATATCGAGGGGCTTAGTTATGAGCAGATCGCAAAGGTGCTGCACTGCCGTATCGGAACCGTGGAATCGAAAATTTACCGGGCCCGGCAATTTCTCCGGCAGAATTTGCTGCGGCTGGAAATCGAGGCAATGCTATGAATGACTGTGCTAAAGTGAAACGGTTGTTATCCCGCTATGTCGATAAAGAAATAAGCCCTGCGGACAGCGGCAGGGTAAAGGAACATCTTGTTCGTTGTGCCGGCTGCCGCCGGGAATTATCGGAATATTCCCGGATTAAACAGCTGGTGAGCGCGCAGGAGCGAAAAGAACTGCCGCCGGATTACCTGGTGTCCCGGCTGCGGGAAAAAATAGCCGGGCAGCCCGATTCACCGTCCGATGTGTTCTGGTCCGGCCTGGGAAATCTCGCGCGCAGATTTATCCCGGTTCCGGCAGCGGTCGCGGTGGTGTCGATAGTGTTGATGATTGCCGGCCCATGGCCGCAAACCGGGAATGTTTCGTTTTCCGACAACTTGTTGAATGATGTTCCGGTCACAACCGAGACGGCTTTGGGCGTAATATTGGGGTTCTCTGATTATTAAAATTGGAATAGGAGGTGTTGTTCATGAATAAAGATGCGATGTATTTCGCGGTGTTTGCGGTGTTATGCGTATTGGCCGGGGTGCTGGTGGGAGCGAGTATAACGAAGCGGGCTTATGGCCCGGGCCCGATGCCGGGAATGTCCGGCTTTAACCAGCGGGCGGAGCATTTTATGGGATATGGCCGGCATGAGCCGGGGATGAGAGGACATCGCCAGGGCGGCAATGGATTATTTACGACGCTGGTACGCCGGCTGGAACTTGATCAAACTCAGCAGGCCAAGGTTAAGGAAATTCTGGAGAAAGCCCGGCAGGATATCGAAACCGTGGGGCAGGGGGTGCGCAGCTCCATGAATGAAATCCGGGAAAACAGTGACCGGCAGATTATGTCTATTCTTACTCCGCAGCAGCAGGAGAAGTTCAAAGCGCTGCAGGCGGAAGCGAAGAAAAGGGGTGAGCGTAAAGGCAATGCTTTTCGCTGCCGGCCGATGCCGCGCCCGGGGATGAATACGGATCCGTCCGGGGAATTGCCTCCGCCGCCGGCGCAGGAATGATCTTTTCTTAATGGTCTCGGGAAACAGAGGGATGAAATCCCTCGGTTTCCCGCTGATAATGAAAGGAGCGGGTATGGTCGGAAGGGGCTGGATAAGAATATTTTTCATGGCCTTAATTGCCGAGGTGATATTTATTTCGGAAGGTGCCTTCGCCCAGCAGCGGGGTCAACCTCCTTCTCCGCCGTCGGCGAGTGAAATCGTGGCGAAGATGAAACAGCAGCTGAATCTTAGCGATGAACAGGTCAATCAGATTACGCCGGTGTTCGAAGCGGAGATCCAACGGATGGAATCATTGAGGACCCAGGCAACGACCCGGATGGAAGCGCTGCGGAACGATACCGAATCGAAATTGGCCCAATACCTGACCCCGGAGCAGTTGGCTGAATGGAAAAACAACCGGCCTCAGGCTCATTCAGTAAATGGACAGCAGAAAATGGGCCCGCCGCCCGGTGCGGAATAACGGCAGTGAAATTACCGATCAGAGAGCGCATCGCACTGTTGACATAGTGTCAATGGCCGGAATGCGCTCTTTTTTTTGGCTCGATAGATTTAAATCTGTGGATCCGGTAATTCCCGGACATCCTTTTCTTTGAAAACCTACCGAACAATATTTACGTAACTATTTTAATTTGAAATAGATAGGATTGTTTTATTGCGCCTGATTGGTTTATGTGGTACACTGTACTGCTTTTGTGGGGTCTAAATTTGAAAACAGTAACCAGGCCTAATGCCGGGAAGAAAAAATGATCGGTCGTTTTGTTTTACAACTTATTCGTTTGGCGGTAATTATGACCGTCGTGGCGATGTTGATCTATATGGTTGTCAAGGAATGCAGAATGCTTTCCAGCGAACAGGCGCTCATCAATACCGAGATTATCAGCATTCATTCGCCGATTTCCGGGATTATTCATATGAATGACATTGTTCTGGGCTCGGCGTGTCCTAAAGACTATCCGCTTTTTAAGGTGAATAATCCCTGCTTTGGAAATGTGGAGAGCACGGCGCAGTTTACCTATCTGCAAAATCTTATCGATGTGACTAATGCCGAATTGCGTCAAAACGTCGTGCAGCGTGAAAAATATGTCGCCGATCAGCAGCGGTTTAAAACCTTAGAGGCTGTGGGCGGCGTTTCGCGCCGCGATCTTGAAGGTGTGGAAAATGCTTTGGCGGTTATCGATAGCGCAATAGAGAAGAAGAGCGAACAGCTTCAGCATCAGCGGGAACGTTTGTCGGAGGCTCGCCAACAGATGGATCTGCAGAAAGAAGCCGAAGTGCTGATGCCGCTTGACGGCGTGATCTGGGCGGTAGTGAAAAAGAATAATGAAATGATCAATGCCAATGACGAGGTTATTCAGGTGATTGATCCGAAAAAAATTTTGGTGGATGCCTTCTTCCATGAAAAATACGTAAAGAAACTCAGTCCGGGTAAAAAAGTCGTTGTCCGCGAAATCGGCAGCCGCAGGCAGTGGACAGGAGAGATTATGTTTGTGCGGGCCGGGGCCGGCCGGTTTACGTTTAATAGTCTTCTGGTCGATCCTCCGGACTTGATGAAAAAACGTTTGGTGGAGGTACGGATTCGCGTGGAGTGGCAAGATGCGTTTACCCCCGGGGAGTTTAACGGCGTCGGCCGCGGAGTGGTAGTCTTCATGCCGCGTTTTGAGCGGGAAAGTAAAATACCTTATTGCGTTGGGGGGCAAAAGTAACCAGATTCTCCGGTGGAATGGGGTGAAGACGACAGTGTCCGATAGGAATGTTTTTTGGGAAAATATTTTTGAACGTGTTCCCTGGAAAAAGATTGAACACGTGTTATTTCTTGCCGGGTTAACCATGGTTGCCGTATATCTTTGGCAAGAAAAAATTATCTTTAATGAATGGTTTGCATCCATCATGGCCTGGTGCGGCAGTATGAGCGCATGGTTCAATACTATCCCGGATTTCCAGGCAACGCCGTTTTTATGGTTTCCGTTGCTGTCAATGATAAGTATTGTTTTACTCGGTATCCTGATCTATCGGTATCCACCGCGCTGGTTCCGGGCATTTATTATTGGAGTGATATTTAGTGTCCATACCGTATATATACTTTTTCGCGTATTCGGCACGCTCAATTTAGCCACGCATATTAATGCTCTGCTCAGTATCGTCGTATTACTGGCCGAGGTTGTTACCTATTTTTGCCTGATTGCATTGTATATACAATTATTATGGCCGGTTGATCGACGCAAACAGGCGGATATTCTCAGCCGTGCAATCGCTGAGCGCGGGCAATACCCGTCCGTTGATGTTTTTATTCCGACTTGCTCTGAGCCGATAGCTATTCTGCGGCGTACGGTTATCGGCTGCCAGGCGTTGGAGTATCCGAAAAAAACGATTTATATGCTTGATGACGGCAATCGTGGGGAAGTAAAGGCCTTAGCCGATACTTTGGGTTGTGAGTATCGTGCGCGGGTAAAAAATATTCATGCCAAGGCGGGAAATCTTAATCACGCGTTGAAACATAGCTGTGGGGAATTGATCGCGGTTTTTGATGCGGATTGTATTCCGACGCGTAATTTTTTATCGAGAACCGTCGGTTTTTTTCAGTCGGATAACGTTGGTCTGGTGACTGCCGGACAGTATTTTTATAATTACGCGACGGTGTCGCATAATGTGGTTTCTTTATCGGAACTGTCTCCGTTTTTTATGCAAACCCAGATGGGAAAAGACACCTTTAACGCGACGTTATGTTATGGTACTTGTTTTGTCGTCCGGCGTGCGGCGTTGGATTGTGTCGGCGGAATCCCGACTGAAACGTTGTCCGAAGATTGGGCATTATCGATCAAATTACAGGCCGCCGGATATAAAACCTATTTTCTTAACGAAATATTGGCTGCCGGAGCGGCGGCGGAATCGATCGGAGAGTTTGTCCAACAGCGTTTACGCTGGACCCGCGGAACACTCCAGGCTTTGTTTGCTCCGACTAATCCATTTTTTATCAAAGGCTTAAATTTTTGGCAGCGATTGATTCATTGTTATGGAATTTTTTACTATCTGTCGTTTCTATCGTATTTTATTTTTTTGAGCGTTCCCTTGCTTTATTTCTTTTTCGGATTGTCGCCGATGCATACGACCTTTATCCATGTGCTGGTTTTCTTTTTCCCTAATTTTTTTCTTAATCTGGTGATTTTTTCCTGGTTGTGCAAACGGTACACGACCCGGATTACCGCATGTGTGTTTGAAAATTTTATGAGTTTCCCGCTGCTGGTTGAGGCTGTCCTTACTTTGTTACAACCTTTTGGCGTGCCGTTTCGGGTTACCCGTAAAGGTATTCGAAGAAAAACGATGGAGTACAATAAACTTTTTGCCTCGCCGCTGGCGGTATTTGCCTGTTTGTATATCATCGGCTTATTGTACGGGGCGCACAATATGTATTGGGATTATGATAAAGATCTGTTTTATATTTATCTGGTATGGACTTTTTTTACGTTGGTTGTTCCGTTATGTCTGGGTATTCAGGGCGCAATCGATTTGCCGCAAGAGCGGCATTCGGAGCGATTCCCTTACGAATTGGCCTGTGAATTTACCATTGCCGGTAAACCGGTCCATGCGCGGACAATTAATCTTTCCGATACCGGGGCATTAGTGAAGCTTTGCGGGTCGCCGAATACGGCATGCGGAACAGTTACGGGATTATTCTCTATCCCGGAGCTGTGTATTGCTCCCATGCCCGCACGTATTATCCGGAATCATGAAAGCTCCTCCGCGGCGGTTGAGTTTCTGGATATCTCTATTGAAAATCACCGTCGGTTGGTTGAATTTCTCTATTGCCGTCCGGAGCATTGGATGGATAAAATACTTTCCGATCGAAATACCATGAAAATGGTCTGGCGTTCGGCACTGCGGTTTGTTCCGCTTAAAAATATTCGACAAAATTAGGATGATCATGGTGAATAGACTACGGCGAAAAAATATCCGGAACATTATAATATGCGGAGTTATTGCCTGCGGCGGCATGGGCTGTGCCCATTCGCGGAACGGGGAATTTACCTGTCGGCTGCCGGAGGTACCGGCACGCTACCATTCTCTAAGTTCTTCAACTGCCGGAGGGGAAGCCCTGTCCTGGTTTACCTCGTGCGGCGATACGGTGTTGCAGGGCTATCTGCAAAAAATGCTGGCCGGCAATCCGTCTATTCTTCAGATGTCTGCCGCGGTGGAACGCAGCAAAGCCGCGTACGGTATTGTTAACTCCGGAACATATCCGAATATTAATCTTTCGGTGTCTGCCGGTACTATCCGAAGGCCGGAGGACGCGCAGACGCAGCATTATTATCTTTCGGTCCCGGCAACTTATGAACTGGATGTTTGGAAAAAACTTAAGGCCCGCAAGCAAGCGGCATTTTTAGAGGTCAAAGCGACACAGCAGGATAAACAGGCGTTGACCATTACCATGACGGCTGAACTGATGGAGCGCTATTACGAGGGGCTTTTTATTCTGCGCCAGGGACATCTTTTGGATGTGGTTATTGACCTTGCCCGGCGCATAAATACTCTGGAGGCGAAACGGTATAAAGAGGGGGTTATTGCCAAGCAGGATGTCTATCGAAGCGAACAGCAGCTGGATGAATATATTGCTTTGCGCCTGCGGAACCGGGCGGAGCTTTCCCGGGTAGAGCACGCGCTGAAAATCCTTATGGGAGAATCTCCCTGCGAT
>JAQULA010000059.1 GCA_028718845.1 Candidatus Omnitrophota bacterium | reverse complement strand
TATCGACAAAGATTCTGTGCCGGGGGTAAGTTTTGTTCTTCCAAGGTGCTTGACGCCGGATGCTAAAACAAGTACAATACAATTGTTTCTTTTTTTTCTGAGGAGGGAAAAATAATGTATAACCGAAAATCTTTGCAAACATTTATCGACGATCTTGCCGCGAAACGGCCGGTTCCCGGCGGCGGCAGCGCTTCAGCCGCGGTTGCGGCGATAGCCTTGGCCTTGGGCAGTATGCAGGCGCGGTTCACGGTGGACAATCCACAGTATAGTTCAGTTGCCGAAACATTCATATCGTTACTTATCGAGAGTGAGCGTTTACGGAAAGAATGTCTGCAGTATGTCGACAAAGATGTGGTTGCTTACGGTACCTTGAATAAAGTGCTGCGGATGCCGTCCGCAAATAAACAGCGGGCCCAGTTGCTGCAGAAGCATTTGGTCAGGGCCGCGGAAGTGCCGTTCGAGCTCTGCGTTATCTGCGATAAAGCGATGAAAATATGCGAGGAATTGGCGAAAAAGGGTAATGTGAATTTGATCACCGATGCCGGCTGCGGCGCGCTTCTGCTGGAAAGCGCTTTTGCCGCCGCGGCCTTAAATGTCCGGATCAATCTCAAGTACGTCAAAGATAAAAAATTTGTCGATGCTAAATGTAAAACGCTGCGGAAAATGGCGGGAACGATTGCCGTGCGGAAGAAGAAAGTTCTGAGCTGCGTGGAGAAGGCATTATAAATGGGACAGTTATTAGCCGGGGCGCCCCTGGCCGCTAAGATCCATGATGAGGTTATAACGCTGGTCACCGCGATGAAGAAGCGGTACGGCCGCGGGCCGGTTTTCTGCGTGGCGCAGGTGGGGGATTCCAAAGAGGCCTCATTGTATGTGGAATTTCAAAAAAAAATTGCCGCGAAATTGGGGATCGAATGTATTGTCCGTACCTTGCCGGAAATGGTAAAGCAGGAAGAGGTTATCGCGGAGATCCATGCTTTGAACAACGACGCTTCCATTAACGGAATTATTCTGCAGCTGCCGCTGCCGGTACATTTGAATACCGCGCGCATTCAAGCCAATATCGCTCCGCATAAAGATGTGGAGGGCATCCATCCGGAAAACCTGGGCCGGATTATCCTTAAGAATGCCGGATTTACTCCCTGTACGGCCTGCGCGGTGATGGAATTGCTCCAGCAGACCGGCGTAGCGTTTTCCGGTAAAGAGGCGGTTATCGTCGGCCACAGCGGTATCGTCGGCAAACCCCTGGCATTGATGCTGCTGGATAAACTGAGCACGGTGACGGTGTGCCATATCGGCACGACACAGGCGGGCAATTTGGAAAAGCATGTCCGGAGCGCCGAGATCCTGGTGGTGGCGGTGGGTAAGCCGAATTTGATCAAAGGCGAATGGATAAAGCCCGGCGCGATCGTCGTCGATGTCGGGATCACCTGCATCGGCGGCAAAGTCGCCGGGGATGTCGAGTTCGAAGCCGCGGCCAAGCGGGCCGCGTTTATAACCCCGGTACCCGGCGGAGTCGGCCCGGTAACGGTTGCCATTCTCATGCGAAATGTCGCGCAAGCGGCACGGCTGCAATGCAGTAAGGAGAAACAATGAAACATATTGTTATCATCGGAAATTCCGCCGCGGGAATCGCCGCGGCCGAGGCGGTCAGAAAAAACAATGACGCCGTGCGCATAACGATTATCTCCGAAGAGGGTTATCCGGCGTATAACCGTTTTATGATCGCGGATGTGCTCGGAGGAAAGATCCGGGAGCCGGAAATTTTCTATCGTAAAAAAGAATTTTATGAAACCGCCAAGATAAATTTCCTGGCGAATAAAAAAGTGGAGAGAGTGACTCCGGGTAGAAATCAGGTAACCCTGACGGATAAAACCAAAATCGGTTACGACGCGCTGATTATTGCCAGCGGTGCCGCTATGCGGCTGCCGAAAGAATTAAAAGGGGCGAATAAACACGGGGTCATGGGGTTCCGTTCGATGTCCGCGGTAAAGGATCTGATGGAGTTGATCCCGATATCGCATACGGCATGTGTATGGGGCAGCGGGTTGGGGGCATTGAAAGCGGCGCACGCATTAACCCGGAAGAAACTGGAAGTGAAGATCATCACCGAATCCGAACGGATTCTGCCGAACCTGTTGGACGCGCAGGCGGCGGATTTTTTTGCCGGCCGCTTGCCGGAACTGGGTGTGGAGGTGATTACCGGGCAGGAAATTTCCGATGTTTTCGGCGACAGCGACGTGAAGGCGATCAAACTTGCCGCGGGCAAAGTGATCGGCTGCGGAATGCTTATCGTTGACCGGGATTTTGCCGCCAACACCCGCTTTCTCGAGGAAACCGGATTGGACGGGGAAACCGGTATCCCGACGGATCAATATATGCGGACCTCGGTAGCGAATATCCTGACCGCGGGGGATGTCGTCCAGCGCTCCGGAGCCGGGGAGCCGTGGTATGATACTCCCAATTCGTGGATGAATGCGGTCAGACAGGGCGCGGCGGCCGGTAATAATGCCGCGGCTTTGTTGGAAAATAAGCCGGACCAGATGATCGCTTATGAGGCAATGCTGTTTATGGAAACGGTCGAACTGTTCGATATGCCGGTGGTGGCAATGGGAATGAGTTGTGTCGTTCCCGGAGACGGCAAAGAAGAGCTGCTGCGGGTCGACGCGCAGCGCCAATCGTATAAAAAAGTTATTCTGCGGGATTCAAAGATCGTCGGGTTTGTCGGCATCGGCGGCGATACCAGGAGCGATTTATTTTCGCAGCTGATCCGGAAGCAGGCGGATGTCCGGCATCTCAAAGATGCCCTGCTCACCGAGCAGTTTACTCCGGAATTAGTAAAAGACCTGATCGCTTAAACAGGACCAAAAACAGTTGTTCCGGCAAGGGTGTTGGCATGAATGTGCATTTCTTTAATTCCATTCCCGTGATTCCTCCTTCCAAGGAAATTTTCAGCCGGCTCGGACAGGTACAGGGGATAACCCGGATCACCGCGGCGCGCCGCGCCGAAGTGGAACGTTACATCAGCGAAGCGAGCGCGCTGGTGGAATTGCGCGGAGCGGCGCTTCGCTGCAACATCCGCTCCGACGGGGAAACGGTCACTATCGCATCCGAAAACAACCCGGCCCTGAAAAGCGCGGCGCTGGCTAATCTGCTGGACGGGTGCGCGGAAATGGTCATGTTCGCGGCCACTGCCGGAGAAACGATCGTTAATGCCATCGCCCGGGATGTGCTGGGCAGCGATGTTACCCGGGCCGTTGTTTTTGACGCGGTTGCCAGCGAAATGACCGACGCGGGATTGGATTGGATTATGCGCTACTGGAATCAGGAGCTGCGGCGCGAAAACAAAACCCTGACCAAACGCAGGATGTCCGCCGGATACGGCGATTTTTTACTGGAGAATCAAAAGATATTTCACGCTCTGCTTGATCTGAATTGCTTGGGGGTGACCATTACTCCGCAGTACATACTGGTGCCGGAAAAATCGGTTACCGGAGTGGCCGGAATTCTGAGCGTGCAAGGGGAATAGTTCCATGGATATTCGAAAAATAATGACCCGGAGGGTATTGGTGCTTGACGGCGCGACCGGGACCGAACTGCAAAAACGCGGCATGCCCGCGGGGGTTTGTCCGGAGCAGTGGTGCCGGGATAATCCGGATGTGCTCAAGTCGGTTCACGCGGAGTATGTTGCCGCCGGAGCGGACGTTATCTATACCGCCACGTTTGGGGCAAACCGCCTGAAACTTGACCAGCATGGGATAACCGATGTCGCCGGGGTTAACCGGAGTTTAGCGGAGCTGGCCAAAGAGTCTGCCGGGAAAAAGGTGTTGGTTGCCGGAGACATCGGGCCGACCGGCTCGTTTGTCGAACCTTTCGGACCGCTGGCTTTTGAAGAAGCGGTGTCCGTGTTCAAGGAACAGGTCCGCGGTTTGGTCGAGGCCAGGGTCGATCTGTTTGTTATCGAGACCATGATCGATATCCAGGAAGCGCGTGCCGCGCTTATCGCGGTCCGGGAAGTAAGCAAGGCGTTTACCATGGTGACCATGACCTTTGAAAAAGACGGCCGGACTTTAAACGGTACGGACCCGGTAACGGCGTTGATCACCTTGCAGAGCCTGGGCGCCGACGCGGTAGGATGTAATTGCTCGGCCGGTCCGGCCCAAATGCTGGAAATAATCAAACGGATGCGGCCGTTTGCCGCGGTTCCGCTGATTGCCAAACCGAATGCCGGTATGCCGGTATTGAAAAAGGGGAAAACGGTTTTTGACATGCAGGCGGCGGAATTCGGGGCGTTCGCGAAAAAGTTCGTTCGTTCCGGAGTGGGTATGCTCGGTGGATGCTGCGGGACCACCCCGGAACATATCCGGGTATTGCGGCGAAAACTTTCCGGTGCCGCACCGGTGCCTCCTTGCCGTGGTTCACTGAGCGCGCTCAGCTCGGCTCGGGCGCATGTGATTTTGGAAGGAGTCCGTCCCTTGATCACGGTCGGCGAATGCATTAATCCGACCGGAAAAAAGGCGCTGCAGGAGGATTTGCGCCAGGGACGGGTAACCCTGGCCCGCTCTCTGGCCCAGCAGCAGGTGGAACACGGGGCAGTGGTGCTGGACGTGAATGCCGGCGTTCCCGGTATCGATGAGGCGAAAACCATGCGTAAACTGATTGCCGCGTTGTCGCTGGCGGTCAATGTGCCGCTGGTTATCGATTCTTCGACGATCGAAGTGGTGGATGCGGCCTTGCGTTTGTATCCCGGGCGCGCGCTGATCAATTCCATATCCGCCGAAAAAGCGAAATTGGAACGTCTGCTGCCGCTGGCGGCGCGTTATGGAGCGATGTTTATTATTTTGCCGCTTAATGACCGGGAAGTGCCGGAAACGTTTTTGGAGCGGAAAAAAGTTATCGCGCGGATCGTGAAAGCCGGGCAGAGGTACGGGTACCGGAAAAGCGATATGGTCGTAGACGGGCTGGTAATGTCCGTGTCGGCGCATCCGCGGGCGGCATTGGAAACCATGAAAACGATCCGTTGGGCATCGCAGGTGCTGGGGGTGAACACGATTTGCGGGCTTTCCAATGTTTCGTTCGGCATGCCGGAACGCGCGCTGATGAACGACACGCTTCGCGCCCTGTTGCGAAAGAACGGTTTGTCGATGGTTATCGAAAATCCGCTGCGGAAAAAAACGCGCCCCAATCGTTATGCCGCCGATGTGTTGCGGGCAAAGGATAAGGACGCGCTCCGCTATCTGGCGTTTTGCCGCGGCCTTCAGCAGAAACCGTCCCAGCCTGCGGCTGCGGTAAAAAAAGAGATGGTGCTGAGCCCGGCTGAAAAAGTGCGGCGGTCGATCCTGGACGGCAACCGCGAAGATATTGCCGCGGTTATCGAGACGGCGCTGCACGCGGGTATCGCGCCGGAGCCGCTGGTGCACGACATTATGATCCCGGCAATGAGCGAAGTCGGTGACTTGTTCGACAAGAAAGAATATTTTCTTCCCCAACTGATTGCCAGCGCCGAAACGATGAAGATAGCTTTCGGCCGTCTGGAGCCGTTATTGCGTTCGGATTCCGCGCCGAAAATCCGGGAACGGGTGGTGATCCTGGCCACGGTGCAGGGGGATATCCACGATATCGGAAAAAATATCGTGGCATTGATGCTGCGCAATCACGGATTTTCCGTGGTTGATCTGGGCAAGGATGTGGCCGCGGCCGCTATCCTGGATGAAATTAAAAAACATATCCGTCCGGTGGTCGGGTTGTCGGCGTTGATGACCACGACCATGGTTAATATGAAACAGGTTATCGCGGCCGCGCAGCAGGAGAAACTGTCGTGCCGGTTCATGGTCGGCGGAGCCGTGGTGACCAGATCATACGCGCATTCCCTGGGAGCGGAATATGCCGCGGATAGCGTTGAAGCGGTGCGGGTGGCCCAATGGTTGAGCGATTAATGGAGGGTGTTTATGTTCCAGTCCGTGTGCGGGGAAGTCCTGATCAGCAATGTCCGGATTAAAACTTTTTTGTTAACTCTTACCAACGCGAATCTGATCCTTGCCGCGGCCCCGGCCGGATTGGTCATGTGCGGCTATTTGGATATCGCTGCCGCGGAAAAGATCGGTGACGCCGCGTGCGTGGTCAGCGGGGTCAGAAGTGTGGAAGAACTTTTGGATAAACCGGTGGTCAAGCTGACCGCGCAGGCCCAGGAACGCGGTATCAGTATCGGGATGTCCGGACGGGAAGCGCTGCGACACCTGCTTTGATTCTACTGCGCGGCTTGCTGCCCGGGTTATCGCGGCTCGTATTTCAGGTCTCTTTATTTCTGGCAAGGTGCGGTTTTCTTTCGAATCGTCAGTCTGCGTTCTTTCAGTTTGAATTATGCGGGTTGTCGCGTTTTAGTCGGTTTTATCGGCGATGATTCGAGTTAACTAAACAATTGCCATATTTAGACATATTTGTTATACTGTGTCCAGGTGGGTGGTTATGGATCAGAAGAAAATTACAATTCCCGATTTGATAAAAATGAAGCAGGCCGGTACTCCGATTGCCATGCTTACCGCTTATGACTATCCGATGGCGCTGATCCTGGATAGTGCCGGGGTTGATTGTATCCTGGTCGGAGATTCGGTCGGGAATGTGGTCCTGGGCTATGAATCAACCGTTCCGGTGACCATGGATGAGATGGTCCATCATACCAAGGCCGCGCGCAAAGGGGTAAACCATGCTTTGCTGGTCGCGGACATGCCGTTCATGTCGTTTAATATAAGCCGGGAACAGACGATCACCAATGCCGGGCGGCTGGTAAAAGAGGCCGGGGCGGATGCGGTAAAAATGGAAGGCGCCGGTGAGGGCGTTATCACAATGATTCGGGCCGTGGTCGGGGCCGGTATTCCGGTCATGGGCCATATCGGGCTTACTCCCCAGACCGCGACCATGCTCGGCGGTTTGAAGGTGCAGGGGAAAACCGGCCAGGCGGCACAACAAATTATGCGGCAGGCGCTTGAGTTGGAACAGGCCGGCTGTTTCGGTATTGTGTTTGAATGCATTCCGGATGTTTTGGCCGAACATATCAGCCGTGCGTTGAAAATTCCCAGTATCGGCATCGGAGCGGGAGCGGGCTGTGACGGGCAGGTGCTGGTAACGCATGACATGGTGGGAATAACCGAACGGTTTGTTCCCAAATTTGTGAAACGATACGCTCAGGCGGCTCAGATTATGCGCGAAGCCGCCGAACACTACGTGGCTGATGTCCGGGGGAAAACTTTTCCGGACAGCGCGCATTCGTTTACCATGAAACCGGAAGATTTGAAGGGGTTGGAACCGTAACCGATAACGGAGGGAGGGGCTAATGGAAACATTATTTTATGACCCGGCGAGGGAAATGCTGGAAAAAATCATCAGTTTCGCTTCGCTGAGCCTGGTGGCACTGCTGGTCGTGGTCATCGGATGGATCATCTCTAAAGGAGTGCGCAGTCTTATATCCCGGATGTTGAAAAAAATGAAACTTGATAAATTGTCGGAACGTTCCGGCATTGCCAAGTTCCTGTCCAAGGGGGAAATTAAATATACCTTGTCCGATTTGATTGCGTTGATCATTTATTGGCTGCTTATGCTGATCACTATAATGGTAACGGCCAATGTGCTGGGATTAACCGTCGTTGCCGAGCTAATGGACACGGTGGTGTTGTATGTGCCTAATGTGCTGGCGGCGCTGATGGTGCTGGTTATCGGGGCCTTGATTGCCGTGTTCGTGCGTAAAGTGGTGGAAACCACATCGAAGAATGCCGGGCTTACCCACGCGAAAAGTATGGGGATCCTGACACATACGGTTATTGTGGTTTTTTCCGTCATTATCGCGCTGGAGCAGCTTAAAATCGGGGTTACGATCCTGACCCAGTGTATTACCATCATGATCGGTTCGGTCGGTTTGGCTCTGGCTTTGGCGTTCGGTTTAGGTTGTAAAGATATCGCGGCAAAAGCCATGCTTAGTTTTCTGGAAACAACCAAGTCCGATCATAAAAAATAAGTATCGGAATTTTTGTGAAGCAGGCCTCGGGAATGGTTCATAGCAGCCATTCTTCGAGGTCTGTGCTTTAGTCTGGGGAAACCGAGGTGACGGCATGAAAGTAGTGATTGTTGGCCCGGGAGCATTAGGGTGTTTGTTTGCCGCGACGCTGGCGAAAAAAAAGCTCGCCGAGGTCTGGCTGCTGGATAAAGATCCCCGGCGCGCTAAAAAAATTCGGGAATCCGGAATTACGGTTGAAGGCTTAAACGGCGATTACAAAATAAAAGTCGATATTACCGCCCGGGCGCAGGATATAAAATCCGGAGACTTGTTTATCATCTGCGTTAAATCGTTCGATACGGAGGCGGCGGTAAAAGGGATCGAACCGTTATTGCACGCCGACAGCAGCGTATTGACCCTGCAAAACGGCCTGGGAAATCTGGAGCTGATCTCGGAAATCGTCGGTAAGGAAAAAGCGGTGGGCGGAGTAACCGCGCATGGTGTTACCCTGTTGGCTGAAGGGCATATCCGTCACGCGGGGACCGGAGAGACGGTGCTGGGGCGGATCGACGGGACCATGACGGTGGCCATGCGCCAGCTGCGGGAAATCCTGAACAAAGCCGGTTTTTCCACGCGCCTGTCCAAAGATCTCCAGGGGGTGATTTGGAGTAAACTGGTCATCAATGTCGGGATCAATGCGGTTACCGCGTTGACCCGGCTGCCGAACGGTTGTTTGGTTGAGGCAGCCGGTACCCGGAATATCGTTTCCCAGGCGGTTGCCGAGGCGGTACGGGTGGCAAAACGCAAACGCATCAAATTATTGTATGACGATCCGATCCAGAAAGTAGAGTCGGTCTGCAGCGCCACCGCGGACAATTTGTC
>JAQULA010000058.1 GCA_028718845.1 Candidatus Omnitrophota bacterium | reverse complement strand
GGCGATCAACCTCTCCTTTTCCGTGGAAATCTGTTCGATTGTAAGAACTACGAAAATAGCGGTTAAGAGGCCGCATACCGCGATGATCACCTGCAAACGCAGTGAACGCCGGATTGTTTTCAGCATAATCGATTATTCCCCTGCTGCGATTTGGAACCCATCCTATAAAATAAAACCCCGGGTTTTGCCGTTATCCGGCAAAAATCGCGGGGATTCTTTACAAAAAAAACCATACCCATTATCGCTCCGTGGTCCGGAAACTTTCCGGTTCCCGGCATGGCGTGCCGTTATAATTTTCTTGGGGACAATGATGCACCGTACTATATAAATAACCATTCCGGATTACTTGTCCGCTGCCGATTGTGGTTGCCCGAGAATCGCTCAATAGTCCAATAATTACCTATGCTGATTGTGCTGCGCAATGTATAGGGTTTCTAAAGGATTGAACCGAATCGGTTTTCGAAGATATCCAGATGGTTTACGCACGAGCTGCCCCCCCCCAGTTCTCATCGTCATCTGCTGCGTTCCCCCGCAAATGTAGTAAATACATTCTACCATTAAACACCCCTGGCGGCAATAAAAAACCCCGCGGATTTTCCCGTCCGCGGGGTTTTCTGTGCGGCAATCATTTGCAGGGATTATAAGTCCCTGCTTCGCTTTTTATTTATTCTTTTTCGCCTGCTGTTTCTCCTCAACGATCTTTTCCGAAATCGCAAACGGAACTTCGATGTATTTTTCAAAATGCATCGAATAAACCGCCCGGCCGCTGGTCAAAGAACGCAGTGCCGTCGCATACCCGAACATCTCCCCCAGCGGCGCTTCCGCGGAAATAACCTGCTGCTTGGCCTTGATCTCCATCCCCAGCACCTTACCGCGGCGGGAACAGATATCGCCGACCACGGACCCCACATATTCTTCCGGTGTCGTTACTTCAATCGACATATATGGTTCCAGCAAAATCGGGGCGGCTTTTAAAAACGCCCGTTTAAAACATTCCGCGGCGCAGATTTTAAACGCCATTTCCGAAGAGTCTACGTCGTGATAGGATCCGTCGACCAAATCGACCCGGACATCCACCACCGGAAATCCGGCGAATATTCCCCTCTGCATGATGGCAATTACGCCTTTTTCCACAGCCGGGATATATTCCCGCGGCACCGACCCGCCGGTAATTTTATTGTTGAATTCAAACCCGTGCCCGGGTTCGGTCGGGTATATTTCCAGCTCAACATGGGCATATTGCCCCTTGCCGCCGGTTTGTTTTACATGTTTATAATTATCCACGGCTTCTTTGACGATCGTCTCGCGGTAAGCGACTTTCGGCTGTCCGACCACCGCTTCAACCTTAAACTCATGTTTTAGCCGGTCGACAATGATCTCCAGATGCAGTTCGCCCATCCCGGAAAGAATAACCTCGTCCGTCTCTTTGTCGGATTCCACGGTAAATGTCGGGTCTTCTTCCGCCAGCCGCATCAATCCCTTGCCCAGCTTATCCTGGTCGGCGCGGCTCGAAGGGCTGATGCTCAACGACATAACCGGCGCGGGAAATTCCATGGCTTCCAAAATAATCGGGTTATCTTCGCTGCACAGGGTATCTCCGGTAATCGTAAAATCCAACCCCACGGCCGCGGCAATATCCCCGGCAGAGACATCTTCCCGGATTTCCCGCTGATTCGCGTGCATCTGGAGGATCCGGCCGATACGTTCTTTCTTGCCCTTGGTCGAGTTATATATATAAGAACCGGCGGACAATGTCCCGGAATACACCCGGAAATAAATAAGTTTACCCATATGCGGATCCGACTGGACCTTGAACGCTAAGGCGGCAAAAGGCTCGTTATCCGCGGCTTTTCGTATCACTTTTTTCCCCACATCCTCCGGGTCGTGTCCTTCCACATCCGGTAAATCAAGCGGTGAGGGCAAATACGCGGTAACCGCATCAAGCAGGTTTTGCACGCCCTTATTCTTGAATGCCGACCCGCACAACACCGGGACAATCTTGTTGGCGATTGTGCCTTTACGAATGGCCGCCATTAGCTCCTCGGTGGAGATCGACGCTTCGGATTCGAGATATTTTTCCATCAGGTTATCGTCCAATTCCACGGCTTTTTCTACCATGATATGACGATGGTCCTGCGCCTGGGCTTTCAGCGATTCCGGGATCTCTTCCACGCGATAGCTTTTACCCTGGGATTCTTCCTCATAAATGTAGGCCTGCATGGTCATGAGATCGACCACCCCCTGGAAAGCGTCTTCCGCTCCGATCGGAATTTGCAACGGGATAACGTTTGCGCCGAGATCGTCTTCCATATTCTTGATAACCCCGAAAAAGTCGGCCCCGATACGATCCATCTTATTCACAAACGCCAGCTTGGGGACCTGGTATTTATCGGATTGGCGCCAAACCGTTTCCGATTGCGGCTCAACTCCGCCCACGGCGCAAAACACCGCCACCGCGCCGTCCAAAACCCGCAAACTGCGCTCGACCTCAACCGTGAAGTCGACGTGGCCGGGGGTATCGATGAGGTTGATACGGTGATTATTCCAAAAACAGGTCGTGGCCGCGGAAGTAATGGTGATCCCGCGTTCCTGCTCCTGTTTCATCCAGTCCATCTGCGCTTTGCCTTCGTGCACTTCGCCCATTTTATGCGAACGCCCGGTGTAAAACAGGATTCGTTCCGACACCGTTGTTTTGCCGGCATCAATATGTGCCATGATGCCGATATTTCGTACTTTTTGTAACTCGATAGTGCGTGCCATAATCATTCTCCTTTTTATGTGAACATAAAAATGATAGTATAACAGATACCGGCAATAATGCAAGCATCCCGTAAAAATAGTTCTCCCGGTTAAAAATAACGGTTATTAATAGTTACTACCGGTTATTCGCGGCTGCTATCGGTTGCTGAAAATCGTATTGAGTTGCGCATATTGAGCCGCTCGTTTATCGTCAATAGCTAATGGTATATGCCCCATGGTTTAAAGCCCCGGGCTATTGCCGATCAGCGATTTTTTACTTTTACCGGTTTTTTTCGTCCAGTAGGTCAGATCGCCTGCATCACCGGTATTTCTTCCCGGACAATCCGCGGCGCATAATGCGGCAGGGGCCCCGGCGGCCGCGGCGCAAGCAACCGCTGCAGGCCGGCGATATCCATTTCCAGCTGTTGTTCGACAATGCGCAGAAAATCCGGCGCAGCCAGCGGCCCGGTATCCCAGCGGTTCGACACGATCCATTCCTCGCCGCGCGAATCTTTTTCCTGCGACAAAATCACCACCGGAGGGTTATCGATAATCTCCCGGAAGTCGACCCCGCTGAACCCGCGCAGTTTGACCCCCCGGGCATCGGCCACAACATACCCGCCGAGGTCCTTGAATTTTTGCCAGCTCATCCCCTTATCCACAAAAACATGCACGTAATCGCCTTCCTGTTCGATGGCCTTAATCCCCTTGGTCAGTAATGTATTTAAGGGATTATGGCAGGTAAACCATATCCGCGCTCCGATCTGTTCCTGAATCGCGCGGATCCCGAATTTTTGGATATATTCGGCTATATGCTGGGGTTTGATCTTGACCGTCTTATCCGCGTACCAGGACATGACCAGGGAAAAGGCTTCTTGTAAAGAAGCGAGCGAATTGCCCTCATCCCGGACATCGTTCTGGACAACGTCCAGCCCCGTCCAGATCTCTTTTCCTTCATATCGCACCCCTTTATAGGTGAACCCCATTTTCCCGGTATCCATATCGATCGGAAACCATCCATGAGTGTAATAGTTCCCGTATTGATCGCGGCAATAAAGCGTGAAATTTTTCCGGGAAAACGCGGCGAAATCCTTAATATATTGGTTATCCATGAAATTAGCCGCGTCCCAGACGCGCTGCTTATCGCTCTCCAGCTCGTTAAGCTCGGCAATCACGCTGGTGCCCCAACCCTTATAAAACAGCCACTGTATCGCGTACCATTCCGGAGACATATAGGCCTGGTGATTAATGTCATTAAATACCTGGTGCCACCATTTACCCTGCTGTTTTGCCGCGATTGATTTTTCCTGGACCATCCGCAGCGCTTCATCGGTATATTCCTTGAGTTCTTCCCATATCGCGATCTGGTGGCGCGTCTCCATGCGGCCGGTCCCGGTGCGATGAATTTTTTGCCGCGTGTTCTGCAAATATTTACCCACCGTATCCGCGCGTTCCTGCCACCATTCCACCGACATCATCCCGACATCGTTAAACCCCGTGGTTACATCGGTAGCCCCGAAAAAGAAACCCACCAGGTCTTCCCATAAAACTTTTTCATCCTCATCGAGCTGGCCTTGAATCTGAAGGTACATCTGCTTGAAATGTTCCCGGACATCCTTGATGTTTTCTGCGCCATGGAGATTAAATGTGCCGGATTGCATTGCTTTGCGTTCTTTAACAAATTCCGCCAATTTAACCGACCACCACCGAACCCGGTCGCGGGCGATCTCCGGATCATCCCAGTGCCGTTCAACCAGCTGCCGCGATTTTTCATGCCCGTAAAGATTATATCCTTTATATACCGGCAAATGAAACCCCATGGCGGCCATTAGCTCCAAAAGGTCATGATTGCCCAAAACTACTTCCGCCAGTCCCAATGTTTTTAATTCTTCAACCGCCCGGGAGCATTTTATGCCGTAGCGCCCCTTATCGGAAACATCGCCGAGCAAATGCAGTCTGAAATCGCGCTTCTGCAACCCGGCAATATCAATGCCCTGTTCCAATAATTGATCCCGGATCGATCGCTGGGGAAACCGGGTGTGGTCGAGCGTGATTTTTTTGCCTGATTCGATGGAAATAATGTCGGCGATATAGTTGAGAAACGCGTCGATTTGCCCGTGAAAATCGGATAAACCGATTATGCGCGGCAGCCTGCCGGTATTCGGAACGCTTAACTCCTTCCGAACCTCGAACAATAATGCCTGTTTCTGCCGTAAAATTATAGCGGCATCCGGCGCCGGAGATCTCAACGCGCTCCGCCGGACAAAAAGCTCCTCCGAAAATCCGCCGCCGGCATAACCGCGGTATGCCCGGATGATTGTCGCCGGCGAAATCTGAATTGCCGGAGCAAGCGTTGATCGCGGAGGCTCCCGGAAGGCAAGGCCTTCTGCCGGAGCCGTACCGGAAAGCAAAAGCCCGGCCGCCAGAATCCCGGCCGTTATCGCGCGTACGCGTGTTTTTTGTCTTCTAATCATAATAATCTCGGTATCCGCCGGCATATTCCGGCAAAGGTTTTCTTATCGGCACCTTAAAAAATGTTGTAAAGTATACCACACAAAAACAGTTTTTTCAATAGGTTAAGCCAATTTACCCGACTTTCCCGCGCCCGCGAATAAAAACGCAGTTGCTCTGCGTAAACGGTGTGGTATAATGATGAATCATTATTATTGATTACCGGTTAGTTTTTAAAATCAAGGAGGCATCTATGAAAAAATTATTGTTGGCTATACTCGGGGTTGCGGCATTGGTATCGGTTAGCGGGTGTGCCGGGCTTATTTTGGGAACCGGAACTCTCAGCGGGATGGGGTTGGCTATGGACACGATCCGCCTGGAACGGTATGTAACCATGGATCAGGCCTGGACCGCGACCAAAGATACCCTGGAAGAGATGAATGTAACCATTACCGCGGAAAATCCGGATGCCGGCACAATCAACGCCGAGCTCGAAAAAACCGTAATTACCATAACTCTGGTGGAACACGACGCGAAAACCGTAAGCATCGATGTGAAAGCGCGCCGAAAAGGGCTGCCCCGGCTCCAACTTGCCGAGCAGATTATCGAGACGATCAACGCCAAACTGCGCGCAAAATAATTAATTCGTTTAACGATAGTGCCGGCTGAATGTTTTTAAAACACATGTCGTTTTGCTGCGGGGATTGTTCCGTCGAAACCAGATTAAGGTTTATCGCGGCCGCATTCAAGGCTTCCTTTTTCCAAAACATCAAGGGCATGCGGAATAACGTCAAGAACGACCGAAAGACATTCCTCAACCGCCTTTGGACTGCCGGGTAAATTCAAAATCAATGATTTCTTTCTAATCCCGCAGATGGCCCGGGAAAGCATTGCCCGCGAAGTCTTTTCCCGGGTGGACTGCCGGATTGCCTCCGGGATCCCCGGAACAAGTTTTTCTATTACTTTCTGGGTAGCCTCAGGCGTCACATCGCGCGCGCCCAAACCGGTGCCTCCGGTCGTCAAAACAAGAGCGCATTTTTTATCGTCGATAAACTCGATAAGCTTAGCGCTGATCAAATCGATTTCATCGGGAACAATAGCGTATTCCAGGGAATCCGCCTTTAAAGCTTTTTGGACCAGGCCCTCGATCACTTTACCGCTTAAATCCTGCCTTTGGCCTTGCGAACCTTTATCGCTGACCGTAAGAATCCCTACTCTCATCGGATCACCTCAACGGTATCGCCGGCTTTAACTTTCCCGCCTTTTAAAACTTTGGCGAATATGCCTTCTTTGGGCATAATGCAATCTCCGGTTTTATAAAATATCGCGCAGGGCTTAAGACATTGTTTACCGATCTGGGAAACCTCTAAAAGGATATCCTCCCCGACTTTTAACTTCTGCCCGATGGGCAATGAAACAAGGTCGATCCCCCGGGTGGTAAGATTTTCCCCGAAATCTCCAAAACCCACGTTCAGGCCTGATTTTTTCGCCTTTTCAATCGACTCCTGGGCTAAAAGACTGACCTGTTTTATTTCCTCGCCGGCATGGGCGTCCTTGACCAATCCCCAGGAAACCCGCAAGACCCCTTCGCCGACATTTTTCTTAGGAGTGTGTTTTTTTTCGCTGGCACAAACCGCTAAAATTTCGCCTTGGAAATTATTTTCTGACATAGGCTCCACTTCTTCCTCCATTCTTTTTAACCAAGCAAATATTTCCTATGGTCATCCCTCGGTCGACCGCCTTACACATATCGTATATCGTCAAAGCTGCCAGAGAAACCGCGGCCAATGCTTCCATCTCAACGCCGGTAGCCGCTTTAATCTTTACGCTCGCTTCTATTTTAATCCCGGTTTTTTGAAATTCGAAAGATATTTCGCAGCCGGAGATATTAAGCGGATGGGCCATCGGGATAAGCGAACCGGTTTTTTTTGCCGCGAAAATTCCCGCGACTTTTGCCACGGTAAGCACATCTCCTTTGACGATTTTGTTCTCCTTAATCAACCGCAGCGTATGCGGCTTCATCCTGATGATGCCTTCGGCCAGAGCCTCGCGAAAAGTTTCGGGCTTATCGCTCACATCCACCATCCGGGCTTTCCCGCTTTCATCAAAATGACTAAAATGTTTCACCTTAACCTCCGATAGAAGACATTTGCCGGATCTGATCGAATTTAAAACTATGGTTATTGGGTTTTTGGCCGGCGGCCTCCCGCAATATTTCCTTGATTTTTGCCGCCGGGATATTATTACGCAATGCGGTTTTAATATCCACCGCCTGTTGCGAAGCCAGGCAAAGTTTAATTTTTCCATCGGCAGTCAATCGAAGACGATTACATTTCCCGCAAAACGGCTCGCTTCGCGGCGTAATGAATCCGATAATTCCCGCTCCGGAGGGAGCGCCGTAATTGATCGCCGGGCCGGTTCCGGCGCTTTTAAGAAGCCCCCAGCCTTTTTCCTCCATCAAGCGTTTTCGGATTGCCGCAAGCGAAACAAATCTATCTTCCCCCAAAAACAGTTCCATGACTTCAATAAACCGAATATGCAAACTTCTCTGCAACGCCATGGCGATAAAAACGTCGATCTCGTCTTCATTGATACCGCGCATGATTACGGTATTAATCTTAACCACGGGGAAAATTTTTACCGCCTTTTCAATCCCGTCGATAACTTCCGATAATTGTCCGCCGCGCGTAATATAGCTGAACCGCTCCGGCCGCATCGTGTCCAGGCTGATATTTATTCTTCTCAGTCCGGCATTGAACAAATCCTGCGCGAAATCCGGCAATAAAAGACCGTTGGTGGTCAACCCAAAATCCACCCCCAGCGCTGATAAGCGCTCCACAAAACAAAGCAACCCTTTTCTAACCAGCGGTTCTCCCCCGGTGATCCGGAATTTCTTTATTCCCACATCCCGCGCGATTTTTATTATTTCGATGATCTCTTCATAGCGCAAAATATCACCGTGCGAAAGATAGGGGGTGCTCTGGCGGTCCCGGCAATATATACAGTTTAAATTACAGCGATCGGTTATCGAAATCCTCAGATAATCGATGACGCGGCCAAAGCCGTCAACCAACTCAGGCTTGCTTACAAAAGAATTATCGGCCATTGTTCTCCTTTTTTAATTCGTTCAACCGTATCGGGCACGATCAGGATCCCGTCTGCCGATACCATTGATTTCATGATGCCCGAACCTTGCGGCCCGGTAAGTCCCGCATAAAAGGCACCTGCCCGGCTCCATATTCTGACCCGCAAAAAATACGTCTTCCCCGGTTTAACGCAAATATCCCGGACGATTGTCGCCGTAATTTTTTGCCGGGAAGGAGCCTGGCTGCCCATCATTCTAAGCAGCGCCGGCCTTATATATATCTCGAACACCAGCAAAGCTGAAACGGGATTCCCCGGAAGACAGAAAACCGGTTTTGATTTAAACAACCCGTACGTGAACGGCTGGCCCGGCCTTTGCCTGACTTTAGCAAACTGGACCTTCACCCCGCATTCCTGGATTACGGTACCGACAAAATCGGCATTGCCCATGGAAATTCCGCCGGAGATCACCAGGACATCGGCACCCAGACCTTGTTTTATTTTCCGCCGCAAGGCTTGACAATTATCCCGCGCGATACCGAGAAGTACCGGCTGCGCCCGGCATTCCGCCGTTGCCGCGGCCAGGGCGTAAGGATTAGA
>JAQULA010000057.1 GCA_028718845.1 Candidatus Omnitrophota bacterium | reverse complement strand
TTTTTTTATATTTATTTGCGTAAGATCAACTCTGCCATCGAGTAATAACTTTCCGTGGATATCATTAATAATGGGGTAGTTTCCAGCTTTATGCATATTTAACCAATCTTTTATAAAGAATTAAGTATAAGTCCAAAAATAAAAAAATTCTATATATCATTAACATATCATATATTTGAGGTTTTCGCAAATTCCCAATGAGAAAATTAATCGCAACACCCTATAAACAAAAGTGATAAGTTGCTTAGCTTTTTCTTGACATCATGGGGGTTCCGATATATAATCAACTCATTATGCGCAGAGTGGTAGAGGTTGTTGAAAGAAAGAGGTCGGGAGTATGATTGATGAGATAATGGAGCAACGGATTAAAAAACTGGAAGAACTTACCCGGGATAAAATTTCTGTTTATGTATCGCGTTTCCCCAAAACGCATTCAGCGGCATGGATTCGGAATAATTTCCGGGAAAAGGAAACAGTCTGTTCTGCCGGCCGGATCATGGCCCTGCGTGCGCACGGCAAGAGTATGTTCGGCGATATCAAAGATACCACCGGGCGGGTGCAATTTTATATAAAACAGGATGTTGTCGGAGAGGAAAATTTTGCTTTCGCGAAGAAGCTTGACATGGGAGATATTGTGGGCTTAAGCGGGGAGTTGTTTATGACCCATACGCAGGAACCGACCGTCCTGGTCAAATCTATTCAGCTTTTGGCCAAAGGGCTGCGGCCGTTACCGGAAAAATGGCATGGGCTGAAAGATGTCGAAGTCCGGTACCGAAAACGCTATCTGGACCTGATCGCCAATGATGAAGTCCGCGATGTATTTGTACTTAGAAGTAAGATTGTCAAGGGCATCCGCGCGTTTCTCGACGAAAAGGATTATCTGGAGGTGGAAACACCGATGATGCATCCGCTTGCCGGCGGCGCGGCGGGAAAACCGTTCCAGACTCATTTGGATGCCCTGGGGCTCGATTTGTTTTTACGTATCGCTCCGGAGTTGTATCTGAAAAAATTACTTGTCGGTAATCTTGAACGCGTGTATGAAATCAACCGTAGTTTTCGCAATGAAGGCATCTCTACCCGGCACAATCCCGAGTTTACTATGCTGGAGGTATATACGGCGTACGCGGATTACAAAGATATGATGGACCTGGTCAAGGGGATTGTTTTGAATATCGCGGATACGGTGGTTGGGAAGCGTGAACTGACTTATCGCGACCAAAAAATCGATTTGAATACCTGGGAAGAGGTATCGTTCGCCGGGCTGATGAAAGAAGGTTTTGATATCAATCCGGATGATTCGGAACTGGTCTGGCTGGAAAAGCTTAAGAAGAAAAACATCAAAGTGGAGTTAAAAGACGGGAAAATAAGCCGCACGTTCATTCTTAATCTTATCAGCGATTGTATCGATATCAAAGCGGACCATCCGGTGTTCATCACCGATATCTATACGGAACTGTGTCCTTTGGCCAAGAAGAAAAAAGACAATCCGTTGTTAAGCGAACGCTTTGAACTGTTTATGGGCGGGATGGAAATTGCCAATGCCTATTCCGAATTGAACGACCCGCGTGAACAGCGCGAGCGGTTTTTGCAGCAGGCCAATGACGAGGGGAACACTACGATCGATGAAGATTTCGTGGAAGCGCTTGAATACGGCATGCCGCCGGCAGGGGGGCTGGGTATCGGTATTGACCGGTTGGTAATGCTGTTCGCCAATCAGTCGTCAATCAAGGATGTTATTCTCTTTCCGCAACTGAAGCCGGAAGCAGAGAAAAAAGCCGAGGAAACAACCGCGCCAGCGGGGCCGGAAACGAAAGAAAAAGAACAATAATCGTTACTTGCGCGGGGGCGTTCCATGCCCGCGGGATTGTTTTTCCGGCAGACATAACTGCTTTATCGGATAAGCGATTATCGGTGAAATTATGCGCTATGAGTTTAAAGTCGGCCTCCGCTATTTACTCGGGCGCCGCAAAGAAAAATTTATTTCCATCATCAGCCTGATTTCGGTTGTCGGCGTGGCTACCGGAGTGGCGACCCTGATTATTGTTATCGGGGTGATGACCGGTTTTGATAATGAATTGCGGGACCGGATCATCGGAACGAGCAGTCATATCGTGGTCGATAAGCTCGGCGGTCTGGATTCCAATCCGGAAATCATGAAAACGATTGCGGCAGTGCCGGAGGTAGTCGCGGTTGCCCCGTTTGTTAATACCCAAGCCCTGCTTATGGATAAAGAAAAGCTGGTTTCCGTGGTTGTCCGCGGTATCGATCAGGAGCGAGAACCCCGGGTAACCGGGATCGCCAAATTCGTGAAACAGGGGGCGCTGTCGGTCAATAACGGTAATCAGATCATTATCGGCACGATCCTGGCGCAGCAGTTGGCGCTCAACGTCGGCGACTCGGTCCGGCTGGTTACGGTGGGTTTTGCCGCGGGAGATACTTACACGGTGAGCGGGGTTTTTTCCAGCGATATGTACGATTATGACTCCGGGGTGGTTTTCGTATCGATAAAAAATGCCCAGGCGTTGACCGACGACCGGGCAATGGTCAGCGGTATCAGCGTGAAAATAAAGGACGCTTATAAAGCCGAGCGGGTAAAAAAAGCGATCCAGGCGAAGCTGGGATTTCCGTATTATACGCGTACCTGGATGGATCTCAACCGTAATCTTTTTGACGCGTTGAAACTGGAAAAGACCGCTATGTTTATTATTCTCACTCTTATCGTCCTGGTGGCCTCATTGAACATCGCCAGTACGTTGATCATGATGGTAATGGAGAAAACCAAAGACATCGGGATCCTGAAAGCGATTGGGGCGACCAATAAAAGCGTGCGCCTGATTTTTACCATGGTTGGGATGAGTATCGGTGGGGTCGGCACGCTTTTGGGGACTGCCGGCGGGTTACTGATGGCGTATCTGTTAAAAACTTACGAATTTATTAAATTGCCGCAGGATGTGTATTATATCAGTACTTTGCCGGTTACGATCGAGCCGCTCGATGTGGGCTGGATTGTCGTCGCAGCGCTGGGGATCAGTCTGTGCGCGACATTTTATCCGGCGTATCAGGCTTCCCGTTTGAATCCGGTAGAGGCGTTGAGGTATGAATAATGCTTGAAGCCCGTCGCGTACATAAGTGGTATAATACAAAAAAAGCAAAACTTCATGTGTTGAGGGGGATCTCCATTAATGTGCAGTCCGGAGAATTGATCGCGCTGCTGGGTGCTTCCGGCGCCGGGAAATCGACGTTGCTGCATATCCTGGGCGGGCTGGATGTCCCCACGCAAGGAGAGGTCTTGCTTAATGGGCAAAATCTTTATACAATAAGAGATACGGTGCGGGCGTCATTGCGGAACCGGAATATCGGGTTTGTGTTTCAATTTTATCATTTGATGCCGGAATTTACCGCGTTGGAAAATGTAATGCTGCCCGGACTGATTGCCGGGAATGGCCGCGCAGCGGTGCAGGATAAAGCTTTGCGGTTGCTGTCTCAGGTCGGTTTGGAAAAACGAAAAACGCATTACCCGGCGGAGTTATCCGGCGGTGAGCAGCAGCGGGTGGCGATTGCCCGGGCGTTGATCAATGATCCGGGCGTGCTGCTTTGTGATGAACCGACCGGCAATCTTGATTCCAAGACCGGAGAAAAAATCTGCGGCATATTGGCGGAGTTACACCGGGAAAAAACGTGCACGATAGTTATCGCGACGCATTCGGAAAGAGTAGCCGCGATTTCATCCAGGGTCCTGAGTATCAATGACGGGCTCCTGGCGGAAAAATAGCCGGTCCGGGATCGGCGAGTAATTGAAGTCAGGGTAAGGAGGCAGGGCATGGCATTGAAGATATACATTAACGGAAAACTAGTCGACAAAGAAGATGCGAAAATATCCGTGTTTGATCACGGGCTGCTTTACGGCGACGGAGTGTTTGAAGGCATTCGCGCGTATAATTGCCTGGTGTTCAAATTAGAGGCGCATATCGACCGTTTATATGAAAGCGCGCATACGATAATGCTCTCCATTCCGCTGACAAAACAGGAACTGATCAAGGCGGTTATCTCAACGTTGAAGGCGAATAGTTTTAAAGATGCTTATATCCGGCTGGTAATTACCCGCGGCGTGGGCGACCTGGGGATGGATCCGCGTAAATGTCCCAAGGCCTCGGTTATTATTATTGCCGATAAGATCAAATTGTACCCGGAACAGCTTTACCGCGACGGGTTGAAAATCATTACGGTACCGACGCTGCGTAATCCTTCGGAAACATTGAATCCGCAGATCAAATCGCTTAATTATCTCAATAATATTATGGCCAAGATCGAAGCGGTCAATTCCGGAGTGGAAGAGGCGATCTTGCTTAATTCCATGGGATTCGTCACCGAGTGTACCGGGGATAATATTTTTGTGGTCAAAAACGGAGAATTATGCACGCCGCCGCAGTATATGGGAATTTTGCGCGGGGTTACCCGCGATTCGGTGTTGGCGTTGGCGCGTGCGGCGAAAATTCCGGCGCGCGAACAAATAATGACGCGGCATGAAGTTTTTAACGCCGACGAGTTGTTTTTGACCGGAACTGCCGCCGAGATTATCCCGGTGGTGCGGGTTGATGGGCGCGTTATCGGTACCGGAAAGCCGGGGACGTTGACGCTTAAACTTATGAAAGCGTTTCACGCCTCTACCAGTAAAGACGGCGTGAAATATTCGGTGCGCTGAATAAGTGCTGCCGGCTAAGGCAGTCAAGGAGGAAATAATGAAATGCCAAGTTTGCGCTAAAAAAACGGCCAGCGTGCATTTGACCGAAATAATCAACGACCAAATGACCGAATTGCATTTATGTGAGCAGTGTGCCAAAGAAAAAGGTATTGCCGGCCTGGGCCAGCCGTTTGGGCTGCAGGACCTGCTGGCCGGACTGGTTGATTTCGGGACCCCGATATCCGAAGAAAAAAAAGTCGCGTTGCAATGCCCTAATTGTAAAATGACCTATGAAGATTTTCGCAAGATCGGCCGGCTGGGCTGCAGTCAATGCTATGATACGTTTAAAGAAAGCCTGGAGCCGCTGTTAAAGAAAGTGCATGGTTCGGTGCAGCATCTGGGCAAAGGTCCGGCGAGCGACGGAGAGGGACTGGAAACCAGGAAAGCATTGCAGGATTTATATCTTAAGCTTCAAAAAGCGATTCAGAGCGAAGCCTTTGAAGAGGCGGCAAAGATCAGAGATAAAATCAAAAAAATGGAGCAGGGATCTCTCTGATCGGGTTCGGGGCAATGGCAGTAATCCCCGGGGGCGTTGTCGATAGCGGTATCCTAAGGAGGATTTATCTATGAAAATTGATGACCTGTTGAAGCAAACGAGCGGCTGGCTGAAAGGAACAGGTCCGCATTCCGAGATCGTGTTTTCCAGCCGGGTGCGTTTGGCCAGAAATGTCGATAAAGTATTATTTCCCGGCTGGGCGAATAAAGAACAGCAGGAGCAGGCTCTCGCGATCGTTGAGCCGGCGGTGAAGGACATTAAGCAGATACAGCAGGGCGGCCTGCATATGCGCATGGAAGACTTTTCCGCGGTGGATAAACAACTGCTGGTCGAACGCCATCTGGTCAGCCGTGATCACATCACCAAGAACGAGGGCCGGGCGGTGGCGGTCAGCGGCGATGAAACGCTTGCGATTATGCTCAATGAAGAAGACCATCTGCGGATTCAGGTCCTGTTGCCGGGGTTCGCGCTTAACGAGTGCTGGGAACAGATTGAAAAAATCGATTCGTCACTGGAGAAAAAATTAAATTTTGCTTTTTCCGGGAAGTGGGGATACCTTACGGCGTGCCCGACCAATACCGGTACCGGGATGCGCGCTTCGGTAATGCTGCATTTGCCGGCATTGGTGTTGACCAAGCAGATCAACCGGGTGATCCAGGCGATCGTAAAACTGGGGCTGACCGTGCGCGGGTTGTTTGGGGAAGGCACGGAAGCGGCCGGAAACTTTTTTCAGATTTCCAATCAGGTTTCACTGGGACGCAGCGAGGACGAAATTGTCGATAACATCCGGCGGATTATCAACCAGGTTATCGAGTATGAGCAAAACGCCCGGCAGGTTTTAACCACGAAAAACAAAAGCAGTCTGGAAGACCAGGTGTGGCGTTCCTACGGGATATTGAAAAATGCGCATATTATTTCCAGTTCGGAAACGATCGAATTGCTTTCCAATATGCGCTTAGGAATCGATGTCGGGCTGCTGCAGGGGTTGACTCGGGAAGTTGCCAATGAACTGTTTATCCTGACCCAGCCGGCGCATCTGCAGAAACTGGAAAAGAAGACTCTGACTACGCATCAGCGGGATATGAAGCGGGCGCAGTTGATCAGGGATAAAATAAAATAGCGATAAAAGGGGGATAAGTCAATGTTTGATCGGTTTACGGAACGGGCGCGCAAAGTGATTCTTCTGGCCAAGGAAGAAGCAAAAAGGTTTAACCACGATTATATCGGTACGGAACATATTTTACTTGGTCTGATCAAAGAAGGCGAGGGAGTGGCTGCCGCGGTATTGCAGAACCTCGGTTTGAATCTGGATATGATCCGGCTGGAAGTGGAAAAACTGGTCCAGCCCGGCCCGAGCACGGTAACGTCCGGCGATATTCCGTTCACGCCGAAAGCGAAAAAAGTTATCGAATTAGCCATGGATGAAGCGAGAAATCTCGGCCATAATTACATCGGCACGGAACATCTTCTGCTGGGATTATTACGGGAAAACGAGGGGGTTGCTTCCCAGGTGTTGCTGAACCTCGATCTTGATCTGGCCAAAGTACGCAAGGAAATCATGGAGCTGTTGGGCACTACTCCGGCCGGATATGACACGCCGCAGTCCGCGGCCGCGGCACCGGCGAGTAAGGCGAAAACTCCGGCGTTGGATGCGTTCGGCCGCGACCTGAATAAACTGGCCAAAGACGGGAAACTGGATCCGGTTATCGGCCGGGCGACCGAGATCGAACGGGTAATCCGGATCTTAAGCCGCCGGACTAAAAATAATCCGGTATTGCTGGGAGAAGCGGGCGTCGGGAAAACCGCGATCGTTGAAGGACTGGCTCAGAAGATCGTCAGCGGCAACGTGCCCGAAGTGCTTCGCGATAAACGGGTGGTTGTGCTGGATCTGGCGCTGATGGTTGCCGGGACCAAGTATCGCGGTCAGTTCGAGGAGCGCATTAAAGCGGTGATGGATGAAATCAAACGCTCCGAAAATGTGATGATTTTTGTCGATGAACTGCATACTCTTGTCGGCGCCGGCGGGGCCGAAGGGGCGATCGATGCCTCGAATATTTTAAAGCCGGCCTTGGCCAGAGGAGAGATTCAATGCATCGGAGCGACGACGATAGATGAATACCGCAAATATATCGAAAAGGACGCCGCTTTGGAGCGGCGTTTCCAGACGATCATGGTGGAACCGCCGTCGATTGCCGAAACGATCGAGATCCTTAAAGGCCTGCGCGATAAATACGAAGCGCATCACCGGGTAAAATATACGGACGAGGCGCTGACCGCGGCGTCGAAATTATCCGAACGTTATATCAGCGGCAGATTCCTGCCGGACAAGGCCGTGGATATTATCGATGAGGCCGGTTCCCGGGCCCGTTTATTGGTGATGACCGCGCCGCCGGATTTGAAAGATATGGAAAATAAGATCGAACAATTGCGCAAGGAAAAAGAATCCGCGGTAAAGGCTCAGGATTTCGAAAAAGCCGCTTCGTACCGCGACCAGGAACGCGAGGCGAGGGCGCAGTTGGAAAAGATACGCCGCAGTTGGAAAGAAAGCCGAATGGAAATGAGCGTGGAGGTAAAGGAAGAAGATATCGCCGAAATTATTTCTCAATGGACCGGGGTTCCGATAGCCCGCCTGGAGGAAAAGGAAGGCGAAAAGCTCTTGACCATGGAAGCGGAACTGCACAAGCATGTTGTGGGACAGAATGAAGCGATAACCGCGATTACCCATGCGGTGCGCCGTTCCCGTGCCGGATTGAAAGATCCGAAACGGCCGATCGGTTCATTCATTTTCTTAGGTCCGACCGGAGTCGGGAAAACTTTGCTGGGCAAGGCCCTGGCTGAGTTCCTTTTCGGCGATGCCGATTCGATCATTCAGATCGACATGTCCGAATACATGGAAAAATTCAATGTGTCTCGCCTGGTCGGCGCTCCTCCCGGATATGTCGGCTACGAGGAAGGCGGGCAGCTAACCGAGAAGGTGCGTCGCAAGCCGTATTCGGTGATTTTGCTGGATGAAATTGAAAAAGCGCATCCGGACGTGTTTAATCTCTTATTGCAGGTTTTAGAAGAAGGCCGTTTGACCGACAGTTTTGGAAGAAAGGTCGACTTCCGCAATACGGTGCTGATTATGACCAGTAATATCGGGGCGGATCTTCTGCGTAAGCAGGGAGCAATCGGTTTTAAATCCCAGGAGGACGAGGTGACCTATCAATCGATGAAGACCAAGTTGATGGATGAGGTCAAAAAAACCTTCAAACCGGAATTTTTAAACCGCGTGGACGATCTGATCGTTTTCCGTCCGTTGACCAAAGAAGATTTGTATAAAATTATCGAAATCGAAATCCATGATGTCACCCAGCGGTTAAGCGAACAGGAGATTAGCGTGACGCTGGACCAGGAGGCAAAGGATTTTCTTATCCTTAAAGGATTTGACCAGGTATTCGGCGCGCGGCCGTTAAAACGGACGATCCAGAAATATCTGGAAAATCCGCTCGCGGAAGCGATCCTGGGCGGGACGGTGGATAAGCGCAAGCCGATAAAGATTTCAGCGGACAAAGAAAAAGAAGCGTTGTCGTTTACGGCGTGATATTCGTTCCTAACGGGAAAGAAGTCCGGAAATTATTATGCAGAACAATAATGCCTTGGTAAAAAAAAGTATTAATTTCGTTGAATATGCCGG
>JAQULA010000056.1 GCA_028718845.1 Candidatus Omnitrophota bacterium | reverse complement strand
TGGGCGGAACATTGACGAATTTTGAAACGATCCGTAAAAGCATTAAACGTCTGGACGAAATCGAACGGATGCGCGACGACGGCACCTTTGATAAATTAAAGAAAAAAGAAGTGGCTGTATTTACCAAGGAAATGGTTAAATTGGCTAAAAACCTGAGCGGGATCCGGAAAATGAATAAACTTCCCGGGGCGCTGTTCATCATCGATGCTAAAAAAGAGGAAACCGCCGTAAAGGAAGCACGGCGTTTACATATCCCGGTAGTGGCCCTGGTCGATACGAATTCCGACCCGGATGTCATCGATTACGTTATTCCCGGCAACGACGATGCGATTAAATCCATCCGGCTGGTGTGTTCGGCAATCGCCGAGGCGGTGCTGGAAGGCCGGAATAAGATGGATAAAACGATGAAAGATGAAGCGGAAGCCGAGGAAGCCCGTAAAGCTCAACAGGCTCTGATCGACGACGATGAGGTTAAGGAAGAAGTGGTGACCAAGAAAGTCGCCCAGAAACTGAAAAAAGCGGTTGAAGAAGAACCGAAGAAGAAAGTGATAAAGGTAAAACGAAAGGCAGATCAATGAGCGTTACCAATGAACAGATAAAACTATTGCGCGAAAAAACCAACGCCGGTTTTATGGATTGCAAAAAAGTATTAACCGAAACCAACGGCGATATGGAAAAGGCGGTCGCGGAATTACGCAAAAAAGGCTTGGCGGTCGCGGCAAAGCGCGCCGGAAAGTCCACAAAAGAAGGCTGTGTCGAATCTTATATTCATTTGGGCGGGAAGATCGGCGTGCTGGTGGAAATAAACTGCGAAACGGATTTTGTGGCCCGCAACGAACAGTTTAAGGCGTTTGTAAAGGATATTGCCATGCAGATTGCGGCGGCGAATCCGCTTTACCTTAATCCGGAAGATGTTCCTCCCACTCTGGTGAATAAAGAGAAAGAGATTTTTGCCGCTCAAGCGGGCGATAAACCGGCGAACGTGCTGGAGAAAATGCTCGCCGGAAAATTAAATAAGTTTTATCAGGAAGTGTGCCTGATGGAACAGCCGTATGTTAAGGATGATAAAATCACGATTAAGGATTATCTTAACGCGGTTATCGCTAAAATAGGCGAAAATATTGTTATTCGCAGGTTTGTCCGGTTCCAGTTGGGTGAGGAGATATAATCTTGAGTGTGAAACCGGTATATCGGCGCGTTGTCCTTAAGCTTAGCGGAGAAGCCTTGCAGCTCCAGGAAAAAGGATACGGGATTGACGCGGGTGTGCTGTTAAATATTGCCGGTCAGCTTAAAGAGGCGAAAGCCCTGGGACTGGAGATTGCCATTGTCGTTGGGGCGGGCAATATATTCCGGGCGAATTCATCGATCGGCAGGGCGATCGACCGGGTAACCGCCGATTATATGGGAATGCTGGCAACCGCGATCAACAGCCTGGCTCTGCAGGATGCCCTGGAAAAATTAGGAGTGCGTACGCGGGTTCAGTCCGCGATAGAGATGCAAAAATTGGCCGAACCGTATATCCGGCGCCGGGCGGTACGGCATCTGGAAAAAGGCCGAATCGTAATTTTTGCCGCCGGGACGGGTAACCCTTATTTTACCACCGATACCGCAGCGGCACTGCGCGCGATTGAAATCAATGCCGATGTTGTGTTTAAGGCGACAAAAGTCGACGGCGTTTATTCGGATGATCCGGTAAAGAATAAAAAAGCGAAAAAATTCGATACGCTTAAGTATATTGATGTTCTTAATAAAGATCTGAAGGTCATGGATCGCACGGCAGTGACTTTATGTATGGAGAATAAACTGCCGATTGTAGTGTTTAACTTGTTTAAGAAGGATAATATTCAAAAAGTCATGCTCGGGGAACGTATCGGCACTCTTGTGCGGTGAAAGATCAAGGAGGAAGGCATGAGCGTTAATGATATTCTGCACCAGTCGGAAGAAAAAATGAAGCGGTCGCTGGAAGTGCTTTTGCGTGAATTCAGCACTGTACGCACGGGCCGGGCCAGTGCCGCGTTGGTCGAGAGTGTACGGGTTGATTATTATGGTACCCCGACGCCTTTAAAACAATTAGCCGGAATATCCACCCCGGAAGCGCGGCTGATAGTGATTCAACCGTGGGATCCGTCAAGCATCGCGGCGATCGAAAAATCGATTTTAAAATCGGAATTGGGAATTACCCCGACCAACGACGGAAAAGTATTACGGTTGAATATTCCGCCGCTGACCAAGGAACGCCGTGCGGAATTGGTCAAGGTGGTTCATAAATTGGCCGAGGAAGGGCGCATCGCGATCCGGTCGATACGGCGCGACGCGAATGAACATATCAAGGTCGAAGAGAAAGATCATAAAGTGACCGAAGATGAAAGCTTTAAGAGTCAGGATGAATGCCAGAAAATGACTGACCGTTATATAAAGCAGATTGACGATCTTTTAAAGCATAAAGAATTGGAAATAATGGAAGTTTAAGTGGGCCGCTAGCTCATCAGGTAGAGCACCGCCCTTTTAAGGCGGTTGTGGAAGGTTCGAGACCTTCGCGGCTCACCACTTTTTCTTTTAAAATAAGGTCTCGAAGCGAGAGACCGGAGCGACCTTATGGGAGCTCAAATTTGCCGGGATGGCAAATTTAGTGAACGAAGGGGGCCTGCGCAATGAGTCCCGGGATGGGACGAATGAAGTAGGCGAGACCTTCGCGGCTCACCACTTTTTAGTGCGTCCCCATCGTCTAGTCTGGTCTAGGACAACAGATTTTCGATCTGTCGACAGGGGTTCGAATCCCCTTGGGGACGCCAAATAAAATACCACTCGAAAGAGTGGTTTTTTATTTTCCCCAAAGCTGGGATTCGAAGCAAGCGAACGCCGACCAAAGGGAGGAAGAGCGAGCAGGATGTGAGCGGAAGTGAGCGAAGGGGGGCCTGCGCAGAGAGCCGCAGGAAGCGGCGAACGAAGTAGGCGAATCCCCTTGGGGACGCCAAATAAAAAAGCCACTCGGAAGAGTGGTTTTTTAATGCGGAGAGGGAAGTTTTAGGGGCATGCGGCTAGAGTTGTATTCTTCGATGATGGTGGTATAATAAATTATCACGGAGACATCAAAAGGCGATAAAGTACGGGGATAATCTTGAGGCCGGGTGGATAACGGAGCAGGAAATTTTGTGAAGAAAATCATTGCATTTAACGGCAGCCCAAGAAAAGAATGGAATACGGCAACCCTGCTTAAAAAAGCCCTTGATGGCGCGGCATCAAAAAGCGCGGAAACCGAGCTGATTAATCTCTATGATCTAACGTATCAGGGGTGCATCAGCTGTTTTGCCTGCAAGGAAAAAGGCGGCAAAAGCTACGGCAAATGCGTCGTAAAGGACGCGCTTAAGCCTATTTTAAAAAAGGTCGAAGAGTGCGATGCGGTCATCTTTGGTTCACCGGTTTTCCTGGGAACAGTCAGCGGGGCAATGCAATCATTCATGGAACGCTTAATATTCCCGTATATAAAATACAGCGATCCGCCGGAATCGCTTTTCCCTAAAAATATCTCTACGGGGTTCATTTATACAATGGGGGTTCCTGAAAAAGCGATGAATGAATTCGGCTATAATCAGCGTTTCGCAAGCATTGATCGTCTCTTGAAGATAATTTTCGGATCAAGTGAGATGCTGTTATGTTTCGATACTTATCAATTTGCAGACTACGCAAAGGTGGTCGCGCCCAGGTTCAATCCGGAAGAGAAACTGAAAAGACGGAAAGAGGTATTCCCGGAGGATTGTCAAAAAGCTTTTGCTCTGGGCGTCCGATTGTCCGCGGCATAATCTATAAGCGGAGAGGTTCGGGAAGTTGCCCGGGGGCGGATTTAATGTTATGATACGAGCGCGGGGATTAACTATTATATCGGGAACGTGATGTCAGGGGCAGCGGACGGAGGGAGTAATTAATGATTGCCTTATTCAGTTTATTGATCATCATTATGCTGTCAATTATCGTGGTCCGAATCGGCGCTATCGCGTTGGAGCTTACCGGGGTATCTTCCGAGATTGCCTCATTCCAGGCGCAGTCGGCGTTTTCCGGGGTGGGGTTTACGACCGGGGAATCGGAATCCATGGTGGCGCATCCGGTGCGCAGACGGATTATCCGAGTGCTTATTCTTTTCGGCAGCGCGGGAGTGACTACGGCAGTGGCAACGCTGGTGTTGGCATTCGTCGGGCAAACCGGGAATCGGGTGCTTACGAAAGTAGAAGTACTGCTGCTTGGGCTGGTGGGGATATTCCTTTTTGCCCGCTCAAAGCATATTTATACGGTAATGAAAGGTATTATTGTCAGGGCACTTGAAAAATGGACGACCCTGCGGATTTATGATTATGAACAGTTGTTCGGTTTGGGCGAAGGGTACGCGATAGCCAAGATTACGGTAAATAAGGACAATCCTTGCAGTGAAAAATCGATTAAGGACCTGAAACCTCAATTGGAAGAAGTGCTCATTTTAGCTATTTATCGCAAGTCCGGCGGAAAGACAGAGTTTATTGGGGCCCCGCATGGCGATGTTATCCTTAAGGTTGATGATGAACTGATTTGTTATGCTAAAGAGGACGCTATCAGTAAAATTTTTTCTGTGGCGAAACCGCCGGCAGTGCTGCCGGAGTGAAGACAGCGCGCCGAAGCAATGTCCGCGGTGAGTAAAGAATATAAAGAAAATTAAAAGCAAAGCCGCTCGTATAGAGCGGCTTTGCCCGTTTATTCCGGGTTTCTTTCAATCGGCCGTATCATCGGAAATAATTCCCCAGCGAGGGGTGGAAACATAATTCCGCCGGTAATCGCCGGTATTATTTTCATAGCATTCCCGGAATTTTTTCCACCAATCCCGCGGCTGGTTTTTGTCGCCGATATATTCGGTAGGGCGGTGGGTGTCGCCGCCGGTCACCAGGCTGCCGACATAATCCGCGTGCGTGTAAACTTTTTCGATTTGTTCGCTGATTTGCCGCATGTCGCTTGACGATACAATACCGTTCCCGGTGGCTTTGTAGAATTGCACGGTCACCCGGATCGGGAAGGCGGGGTCACGTTCGACGGCCAGATCGGCTATTTCGGTGAACGGGCCTTCAATTTTGCCGTGTCCGATCACGGCATTTTCCACATCGCTGTCCAGAGCGGCTGAACCGCAGGCGGATTTTTCCATGCACATAAGTGCCGGGGCATTGCAAAGGTCTTCTTTGAACCGCATCAATTTTTTCTGTTTTAGCGGGACCTGAATGAGCAGAACCATATTTAATCCTTCTTCGTCGGTATCAATGCCGGCCGGGGTGGTAACGTTTGTTTGGAAATCGCTGATTCTTTCTCCGGTGAGGCTGGCGCGCTCTCCGTTTTGGTTAAAGAACAACCGTTGTCCCCAGGTATTGCCGGCTTGGAAGGCGTCGCGGTTGTTGTCAATAATGGTCGCGCTGGTGCCTTCACGGGTAACCAGGATAGTCAGTACCGCGGGATCGTTATTGTACGATTGGTAGTTGAAAAGCACCGGATTGAATTCAGCGATACCTTCCGGCGGGATAGGTAAAAAGCAGGCCTGGGCACTTACCAGTACGTGGGTATCCCGGGGGGCAAGCAGTGAAGTTCGGCGGCCTTTCCATGAATAGGGGTTGTGTAAGTACCGGCGGAAATTACCCAGGTATTCGCGCAGGGTGATCCGATGTAAAGTTTTCCCGCGTTCATTACCGACTAACAGGTAGAATTTATCGAGCGATATGTCTCCGGTGCGGTCGGAGAAGTTGGGATGACGTATGACCGGCATGCAGGTAAGGGTATAGGTGCCGGTATCAGGGTCTTGCTGTTGGATCTGAATGGTCATATCGCTGATATTGGGGCCGACGCTGGAATTTTTGTATCTGCCGGTATCTTCCCAGGTCAGGTTAAGGATTTGCAGTCCGTGTTTGCGGGCCAATTCCGTGGCTTTGCGGTCACCGGTTATGCCCGCGGTACGTTGAATCACGCTGGTATAGTCGCGGTATTGGCTGTGGTGCGCAAATACCCGGGGCGGCAGGCACAAGGTATTGCAGAGAAGCATTACTAAGGCAACGGTTGCGTTCTTGCTCATACGACCTCCTTATTTATGAAACGTGTTTTTATCCTTTCCACAGAGATTAGACATCCGGACCGGTATTTTGTTCCCGACAAGCCGCTTAAAGCCGAAGTCCGAAAAACGAAGGAGCCGAAAATAAGGAAAGAGTAAAAAGGCCCCGTACCCGGCAAAGGTTTCGGTAGCGCAGCCCGTCCGCCGTAATGCACGGGGGACAAGTATCGGTAAGCAGCTCTGATTCGTGCCGATTTGTGAATATACTGCCGATTGACAATTACCCCGTACGGACATACAATACAAGTAATTTACCTGGTTGTAATAATTGTGAGGAGGGATAATGACCGACAGCTATATTATGGATAATGTTCCGATTAAGGTCGCCTTGGCATTGGGCGGAGGCGGGGTGCGCGGTCTGGCGCATATCGGGATTATCCGTGCATTGCAGAAAGATATCCCTATCGATATGATTGCCGGGATAAGCATGGGCGCTATTATCGGCGGGTATTACGCGCTGAACAAAGATGTGGTTGCCCTGGAAAAAAAAGTTAAGGGGATCATCTCCAAAAAAGATGTTAAAGAAATAGAAAAAATCGTCAGCGGCCATTCTCCGGTGGATGAAAAGAAATTGATTATGGAAACCCTGTTGACATTTGTTAAACAGGTGTACCTGATGAATCTGCGGGTTATAAAGCGCTGGGTATTCAGCGGCAAGGAAATAGACTGGGTTTTTAATGAGCTTGGTCTTGACGTCGATTTTCAGAAAACCCAGATCCCTTTCGTCTGCGTCAGTGCGGATTTGCGCAGCGGGAAGGAAGTAATCATCGGTGACGGGAACATCAAGGACGCCGTGCTGGCCTCCGTGTCATTACCCGGCGTATTTCCCCCGGTTAAGCGGGGAGAACAGCTGCTGGTGGACGGGGGTATTATCGGCAGCGTGCCGGTTGATGCGGCCAGGGCCATGGGAGCGGATGTGGTGATCGCCGTGGGAGTGGAGGCCCTGGTCGATTATAATAAAAAATTGGGCAACGGTATCGATATCATGTTTCAGGCCGACGCGGTCCGGGCATATACCCTTTCGCAGCTGCGGATGCGCGATGCCGATTTTGTAATCTATCCGGAAGTGGGGAATATCAGCTGGGCAAGTTTTTCCCGGGCCGAGGAATGCATTAAGGCCGGAGAAGCCGCCGCCGAAGCGATCAAGCCGCAGCTTATAGAACTTATCAACAAAAAAAGACGGGCAAAATTCTGGAAAGGTTTTTTTTCGTTCCCCAAATACAACGAATAACCGGAAGAAAGGAAGCCGAGTATGTTCAGGAGGATTATTATTATTGGCCTGCTGGTTATTATTGTTATAATTGCAGCCGCTTCTTTCTATGTTAATACTGTATATATTCCGCAGCATCTTAAGCCGATAGTTATTCAAACCCTGGAAAACAGTTTAAACAAGAAAGTGACTATTTCGAGCGCGGCATATTTCCCGTTTAAGGGAGTGCTTTTTTCGAAAGTCGGTATCGTGAATTTAGATGCAACTCCTTTTGTCGCCGTCGAAACCATTGACTTCAGTCTTAAGTCCATACCGTCCCTAAAAGCGGGAAAAATTTCCGGACAAGCCCGGCTTATTGTCCGGGGGATCGCGGTTAGACAGCAACAATTGACGGTCAAAGGGAGCAGTATTATTGATATCGATGTGCAGTCGGCCGGTAAGGATGAGTTAAAATTCAGCGCGGTTATTACTTTGGATAACCTGGAGGTGAAGGGAGTAAGTCCGGTGGCGGATATTACACGGATACAAGGAGTTATTACCTGCACCCAGGATTCTTTTGTCAGTGATAAGCTGAGCGCAATGATCAGTAAACAAGCGGCCATCATCACTTTTAAAGGTGGTTATGATAAAAATTCGGTTACGATTGAACAGTGCCAGTTGAATTATGGCCAAACCGGCTTTTCACTGAGCGGGAAAGTGAATGATCTGCAAAATCCGCAAATAAGTGCCGTAGTTAAAGGCTCGCTTGACCTGAGCGATATCCCGAAGCTGCTCGCCGCTATTACGCTGCCGCAGTTGGGCGGAATATGTTCGGTTAATGTCGCGGCCCAAGGAGCGTTGAATGATATCAGCGCGTTGTCGGTAAAAGCCAAAGCGGAGATTCCGGCGGGTAATGTTGATGCGATAAGATTTTCTGATGTTAAATCCGAGCTTGAGTTAAAACAGGGAACCGCTTATTTGAGTCCGCTGCAGTGTGTGTTTTATGAAGGCACGATCAACGGTGCGGTTAAAGCCCTGGCAACAAAAGCCGACATCCCGGTCGAATTTTCATTAGACGTATCGAAAATAAATGTCGGGCCGTTGGTGCGCGATATCCTGAAACAGGATATCGGGTCCGGGGAGTTTAACGCGCATATCGGGGCATCCGGGAGCGCGGTGGACCTGAATACGCTCAGCGGTTCCGGATGGTTCAAACTGTTTAATGCCGCTGTACGAATGCCGGCTAATTTTGAAAAAGTTGCCCGGGGATTGAAAGTTCCCCAATTATCCGGAATGGAGATCCGTGAATCGTCGGCAACCTTTTCGATAAACGGCGGTAAGGCCGATACCCAGGATTTTATCGCGACGGCCGATGTGGCGACAATAAGCGGCAAAGGGTATGTTGATTTAGACCAGTACGTTGATTTCGAAGCGTTGTTTCGGCTTTCTCCGGAATTTGCCCAGAAAGTCGGGATGGGGCAGTTAGGCGGCTTTGTCTCGGATACTTCGGGAATTCCCATTGCCAAGGTAAAACTGTATGACAAAATTCCCCAGTTAAAGTGGAAAGTATTGCCGCTGCCGGTGGGAGATGTACTCAAGGATAGCGGTAAAGAAATCCTGATCCAGGGGTTAAAAGGATTGTTAAAACGAT
>JAQULA010000055.1 GCA_028718845.1 Candidatus Omnitrophota bacterium | reverse complement strand
GATTACACACTAATTAGCACGAATTAAAGCTTGCTGATTCCTACTGCTCGCCGATAACAAATGGCCAATGATCTATATCTTATGGTTTATAGCAATATCATTCACCCTAGACTATTAGCGGTTTTCACCTTATATTCCGACTTTTTACTTTTACCTTTCTCCTTAACGCAGCGGCCTGCAGCTTGCAACCGAGAGATTTACGTCACTATCCGCCAGCTTGTCTTGCCATCCTTTGTATCTTCAAGTACAACGCCCAACTCCAGCAATTCTTTTCGAATCGCGTCTGCGGCGGAAAAATTTTTTTGTTTCTTATAGTCAAGCCTCCGGTTAATTTTTTCATTGATCAGCTGTTCGGAAATTCCCAGTTCCTTCGGTTTCTGCTGAAACAAGCCTAAAATCCCGCCCAATTCTTTTATCCGGCGCTGCACTTCGAAAAGCAGCGGTTTCTTTTGCTCCCGCGGGATGTTTTGATCGTCAATAATACAATTACCCGCGCTGACCATGTCGAACAATTTGGCAAGGGCCAGAGCCGTATTAAAATCATCGTTCATGGCTTCAAAAAATTTTTCACCGTTTAAGGCTTCACCGGCGCCGGGATCACGGCTTATTTCTCCGGCTGAGCCGCCATCGCTCCCGCAAACTTCCTGCACTCGATGGAAAAAAATCTCAAACCGCTCGTATCCTTTCTTCGCCTCGTCCATTTTTTCGCGGGAAAAATCGATGGAACTGGAATAATGCGCCTGAAGAAAAAATATCTTTACCGCATCCGGATGATAAGTCTTGAGAATATCTTCGATCGTAACAAAATTTCCCAATGATTTGGCCATTTTCTCTTTTTCCACGGTCAGCAGCCCGTTATGGATCCACACCCGGGCGAACGCCTGGTCCGTGGCGGCCTCGGCTTGAGCGATTTCATTTTCATGGTGCGGAAAAATCAAATCCCGCCCTCCCCCGTGAATATCGAATGTCCCCCCTAAATAACGTCCGCTCATCGCCGAACACTCGATGTGCCACCCCGGCCGTCCTTCGCCCCAGGGGCTTTTCCAGGACGGTTCTTCGGCCTTGGCCTTTTTCCAGAGCGCGAAATCAAGCGGGTCATTCTTGCTGCCTTCCTGGGTCTTGCGCACCCCTTCAAGCATCTGGTCGACACTTTGATGGGATAATTTCCCGTACCCCGGAAATTTCCGCACGCTGAAATAGACGTCTCCGTCGGAAACGTAAGCGATCCCCCGCTCAATCAGACGATTGATCAACGCAATCATGTCCGGGATATGTTCGGTTGCCTTGGGCTGGATGTCCGGAGTTTTAATGCCGAAATGCGCCATGTCGTCTTCATATAAGCGGGTATATTTCTCGGCAATTTCCCGGGCTTTTTGTTTTAAATCCATACCGGCCCCGGGAAGCTCCCGGCGCGCCCGGTTGATAATCTTATCGTCGATATCGGTAACATTACGGACAAAGGTTACTTTTAAGCCGCTGAATTCGAGATAACGCCGGATAACATCAAAAACAAATGCCGCCCGTAAATGGCCGATGTGGCTGACATCATAAACCGTCGGGCCGCAAACATACATCGACACCCGTCCGGCGGCCAGCGGGATAAACTCTTCTTTTTTCTGAGTTAGCGAATTATATATTTTTAGGGACATTAGGAGAAAAAGTTAATATTAGTTAATACTGGTTATTATAAGTTATCGATTGCGGTATTACTTTTACCTTTTTACTTTTTACTTAGTTTCTGCGTCCTTCGTCCTAATCCCGCCGTTTTGCGAAAAACGATCGTCCTTCGGACTTCGGGCACTAACCGCTATACGCTATTTGCTATTCGCTGCTTTTTGGTTCTTCTCCAGGTCTTCCACTTTTTTCTGTAAAGCCTCGATCGTCTGCATCAGCGGATCCAGCACATGGACATGGTCCAGTTCGGTCTCGATTTTTTGTCCGTCCTGTTTGGTTATTCTTCCGGGGACCCCGACCACGGTTGAGTTCGGCGGCACGTCTTTGATAACCACCGCGTTCGCTCCCACATAGGAATTATCTCCGATGGTAATATTTCCCAGGATCTTCGCGCCCGCGCCGATAACCACATTGTTGCCGATATTCGGATGACGCTTCCCTTTTTCCTTCCCGGTCCCGCCCAGGGTCACCCCCTGATACAACGTAACATTTTTTCCGACGACCGTCGTTTCTCCGATGACCACCCCCATACCATGATCAATGAAGAACCCTTCTCCGATCTGCGCCGCCGGATGGATCTCAATACCGGTAAGCCAGCGATTCCATTGCGATAACCAGCGCGGTAAAAAAGGGACTTTCATTCCCGCCAGCCCATGCGCGATACGATGCAGTATCAACGCGTGCAGTCCGGAATACGTCAATAAAATCTCCAGTACATTCGTCGCCGCCGGGTCGCGCTCCCGGGTCGAACGGATTTCATCCCGAAAAACCACGGCAAGACCCGCCATCGTTATCAGCCAGACGATCAATATCCACAGGATAATTCCCAGCATAACGCACCGCCTTTTTTAACCGCTCAGCTTATTTTTCATTTCGCCGCCGCAACAATACAATTCCGGAAGCCGCGATCGCCTGTTGCCGGCCCACGGCATCCAGCTGTTCCATCGTTTTTGCTTTGATATTAACTTGCTCGGGGTTAATATTCAGTAAATCACCGATGCGCGTTTTCATCGCCGATTTGTACGGGCTCATTTTTATGGCTTCGGCATAGATGATACAATCGACATTTTCAACCGCGTATCCCTTCGGCTCCACCATCGCCCATACCGCTTTGAGCAATTCCGCACTGTCGGCATCTTTAAACCTTTTGTCGGTATCGGGAAAATGTTCTCCGATATCGCCCAGCCCCGCAGCCCCGAGCAAAGCGTCGCAGAGGGCGTGCAATAACACATCGGCATCGGAATGGCCCAGCAGTCCTACGCCGGAAGGGATCTCAATTCCGCCGATAACCAGTTTCCTGCCGGGCTGTAATTGATGAATATCGTAGCCTAATCCGACGCGCATGTCGTATCCTATTGAATAGTTAATAATGGTTATTATTGGTTATTAACAGTTATTACAAAACAGTATTACATCGTAAAAATTGTTTACTACGCTTTTTCTTCCTTCTTCCCTCTTCTATCTTCCGTCTTTCCTCTCTACTCATGCACAAACGTACTAACGCCGCATTCGCGCTATCGCTCGCGCTATTTTCAAGTCATCCGGCGTGGTTATTTTCATATTGATTGCCGATCCGGGAACCACTTTCACCGGATGCGGCAATCGTTCGATCAAGGACGCATCGTCAAAAAACGACTTTTTACCGGAAAAGGACTTCCGGTACGCATTCATAATCAGTTGATAAGAAAAAACCTGCGGGGTTTGTACTTCCCACAACGCGTTGCGGTCAAGCGTTGCCGTCACCCTCAGATCTTTATCGACCGATTTTATCGTTGCCGCACAACGCACCGCGCAAAGAACCGCGCCATAGCGCATTGCCGCAGCAATACATTCATCCAGCAGGGCCCGGCTGATAAACGGCCTTGCCGCGTCATGAATCAGGACCAGATCGGTGTCCGGTTCCAGACTGCGCAGCGCATTCCACACCGATTCACTGCGCGTCGCTCCACCGGCAATGACCTGCCCGGCTTTGGAGATACCAAAACGCCGAATAATCCCCCGGGCACGGCGCATCCGTCCGGGTTCAACCGCAACAACAATATTCGTAATCCGGCGCGACTGCTGCATCACCCGCAGCGGATAGGCCAGCAAGGGGATTCCCCGTAAAAGTAAATACGGTTTGGCGATACTGCCGCCTAACCGCGTGCCGCTGCCGGCTGCCGGGATAATCGCTGCAACTTTTTTCATGGGATGTACTTTTAAAAATTACGCGGTTCTTCTGCCTCTGCCGCCTTGTGTCGGGTCGGATTTATCCGAATCGATCTTTCCAAAAATCATTCTGCCCGCGGAAGTCTGCAGTACACTGGTAACCGTCACTTCCACGACCTGTCCGATAATCTTACGCCCTTCTTCCACCACCACCATAGTCCCGTCATCAAGATACGCGACTCCCTGGTTATATTCCTTGCCTTCTTTGACGATTTTTACCTCAAGCAGTTCCCCCGGCAATACCACCGACTTCATGGCATTGGACAAATCGTTGATATTGAGCACGGTAACCCCTTCGAGTTCGGCAACCTTATTCAGATTAAAGTCATTGGTAAAAATTTTCGCATCCAGCACTTTCGCCAGTTTTATCAGTTTAGCGTCGACTTCGGTAATCTCGGGAAAATCTTCATCGTGTATTTTGACCACGACCCGTTCCAATTTCTGGATTTTATGCAGGATATCCAGACCCCGCCGGCCGCGGTTACGGCGCAGGGCATCGGAAGAATCGGCAATCTGCTGCAACTCTTTCAACACAAACCGCGGGATAACCAGCCGACCCTCGATAAACTTTGTCTGGCACAAGTCGATGATCCGTCCGTCGATGATCACGCTGGTATCCAACAGGATATTCTGCTGGACCTGATCATGCCGGGTAAATTTCACGTAAGGAATAATCAGATTGAATTCATCCCGCCCGCGGATAGCGACAATCATTCCCAGGTAACACAGGATCAGGGTGAAGATAACCCGCATCGTACGCGCAGTCGCCTCGTCGACCGGCAGCAGCATAACCGCGTCGGTCAGCAATTTTGCCGCCAAAAGACCGAAGATCAGACCGAATACCGCGCTGGACAATCCCCGCACGGAAATCCGGCGCAGCCCGCGTTCAACCAAAATGATCCCGACACTCACGAACAATCCCGCTCCCAGCCCATAAAACGCGCTGTTGGAATCCGGAGTTCCCAATAAAGCACCGATCTGATACCCGACCAGCATACTGATAAGCAGAAAAAATGAACGTACGAAAAATATGGTCATGACCTTTTCCCTTCCTCCTTATTATGAAAATATTGCATGATTAACACAGATTTAAAAATCAGGTTAAACACAGATAATCCGCAAAAAACCGTTTATCGCCGATTCAAATTAATTATTAACGACAATCACAGATTCGGATTTAATTCTTTAATTATCCAAACACCGCTTCCATGGCCTCGGTTACGGTGGAAACACCCAGCAACGTTATCGTCGTCTTTTTCAAGGCCTCTTGCGCCAGTTTCAGATTATTACGCGGCAGAATAATCCGCTGAAAACCTAATTTCTTCGCTTCGTTAATCCGCTGGACCGCGTGCGACACCGCCCGCACCTCACCGCCCAACCCGACTTCGCCGAAAATAATATCCCCCCCGGCGATCGGTTTTTCTTTCAAACTGGAAGCGATCGCCGCGACTGCCGCCAAATCGACGGCCGGTTCGACTACTTTCACCCCGCCGGCAACATTGACAAAAACATCCTGGGTCTGAAGCGCGTAATGACAGCGTTTCTCCAGCACGGCAATCAACAGCGACACGCGGTTAAAATCGATACCGGTTGTCCGGCGCCGCGGCAGTCCGAAATTCGTCGGGCTTACCAACGCCTGGATCTCCACCAGCAGCGGCCGCGACCCTTCCATGGTCGCTACCACGGCAGAACCCGGGGTATGCTCCGGACGTTCGGTTAAAAACATCTGCGAGGGGTTGACCACTTCCTGCAACCCGCTCGCGGTCATCTCGAAAATACCGATTTCATTGGTCGAACCGAAACGGTTCTTTACCGCCCGCAGGATCCGGAAGCTGGTATGACTCTCCCCCTCGAAGTACAACACACTGTCGACCAGATGCTCCAAAACCCGCGGCCCGGCCAATGAACCTTCTTTGGTAACATGCCCGACCAGAAACACCGCCATCCCGGAGTTCTTCGCCAGCATGGTCAGCCGCGCCGCGCACTCACGCACCTGGCTGACGCTTCCGGCGGCGCTGGAAATATCATCCAGGTACAACACCTGCACCGAATCGGCAATAATAATATCCGGAGCGATTTTCTTTATATGTTCAAAAATAACATCGAGATTCGTTTCCGAAACGATATAGAGCTCTTTACCGGCGTGTCCGAGCCGGTCGGCGCGCATTTTTGTCTGCTGGGCCGATTCTTCCGCGCTGATATATAAAACTTTTTTATCCTTGGCGCTTAATGCCGTGCAAACCTGCAGCAGCAGCGTGGACTTGCCGATTCCCGGCGCGCCTCCGATAAGGATTACCGATCCGCGAACAATACCGCCGCCAAGCACATGATCCAGCTCGCTCAAACCGGTAGTTACGCGCAATTCGTCGCAAGCTTTGACGTCGGCAAGCCGTTCCGGTTTCGAAAAAACTTCCACCGATGAAGCCCGTCCGCGGGTTTTTTGCTCCCGGTGCACTTCCTCAACCAGTGAATTCCAGCTTTCGCATTCCGGACAGCGGCCGATCCACTTTGCCGAAGCATATCCGCATTCCTGACAAATAAACGCCGTCTTGGTTTTCATTGCTTTTGAAAAATAATTCCCCGGTTATCGGCTTCGGTCTTTTCTTTCGCGGATGATTTCTTTTTCACGGTTTCGGGCTCGCGTCCCGGCTTCTGGAATAACTTCCAGGGATGCGATTTTAAATCGGAGATCAATTCATTCAGCGACAGATTCAGATCGGTAATGGTTTTATCCAGTTTTTGATTCACATTCACCACCATCAATTCGGTCTGCGCATAGATCGAGTCATCGTTAATAAATCTGCCGATGGTGCCTTTGCCGTTTTTGACTCCATCCACGATCTCATTCAGCATTTCGGTGGTTTGACGCAGATTTTCCGTCGCGATGCGCACATTATAAAAACTTTCCCGAAGGGAATCCCGCACGGTTTGATCGCCGACGATATCCACCAGCGATTCGGTCAATTTTTCCAGCTGCACCGGATTGTTCCCGACGATAAAATCGCCGTCCCCCAAAAAGTTATTTTGATCCTCTCCGGGGACGATCTCGACGTATTTTTCCCCCAGGATTCCCAGCGTGTTGATATAAGCCACGGAATCCTTGGGAATACGCACATCATCCTGCACCAGCAAAATCAGGCGTACCTGGGTTTTTTTCTGGGCGGTGTTATAAAAAATGGTTACTTCCTTCACCATTCCCACTCCGACCCCGGCGACTTGGACCGGAGCTTCTTTGGCAATACCGCTGACGAAATCGAACATGACTTTCAGCTTATACTGCTTGGAATTGAAGATATTCAGCCCGCCGATCTGAAAAACGATCATGGATAAGATCCCTATTGCCAGAACCACAAATAATCCGACCTTGAATTCCGTGCTCATCCCCTTCATTGTGTATCCCCCTTACCAATTCCATAGTGTCGATAATAATGCCGAGTACACAGCGCCATAGTTATATTATTCATAGGAGACCGCCCCGTTCTGGCGTTTATCGGTGATCGGCCCGTGCGCCGCTCCGCTGATGAATTGCTGCACGATCGGATCCGGTGAATTCCGGATTTCATCCGGAGTCCCCTGGGCGATAATCACGCCTTCATAGAGCATGGCAATCCGGGTTCCTACTTTGTAAGCCGATTTCATATCATGCGTAACCACAACCGAAGTCACCTTTAATTGTTTATGCAGCCGGACAATCAAATCATTGATCATATCCGCCATGATCGGGTCAAGCCCGGTGGTCGGTTCGTCATATAAAATAATCTGGGGATTATTACAAATCGCCCGCGCCAAACCGACCCGCTTTTTCATGCCGCCGCTGAGTTCCGCCGGTTTCTTTTCTTCAATATGCGCCAGGTCCACGCTCTCCAGGGACTGCGCCACCCGGCCCCGGATTTCCTCCTGGGACAAGCGGGTATGCTCCAGCAGCGCGAATCCGACATTTTCGTACACGCTCAACGAATCAAACAACGCCGCTCCCTGGAACAACATGCCGAATTTCATCCGCAGTTTTACCAGGTCTTTACCCTTAAGCGCCGAGACATTCTGGCCGTCGACGGTGATCGTGCCCCGGTCCGGTTGCAAAATACCGATAATATGCTTAAGCAAAACGCTTTTCCCGCAGCCGGAACGTCCGATAATCACCAGGGTTTCCCCTTTTTTAATCTGCAGGGTTGTCCCGCGTAAAACCGGCTGTCCTCCGAAAGATTTATGCAATTCTTTGATTGCAATCATAGCGCTTACCCTCGCAACACAAAATAAAACAAGGCCGTAAATAAACAATCAAACGTAATCACCAGAATACACGATATCACCACTGAAAGGGTGGTCGAACGGCCGACTCCTTCCGCCCCGCCTTTTGTTCTCATCCCTTCATAACAGGCGACGATGGAAATAATCCCGGCGAACACCATCGCTTTTATCAGCCCGGTATACACGTCCTTCATCGCCAAAGCATCGAAGGTTTTTTTCAGGTATAAATGCGGGGCGATGTGCAGCTTGGAAAAACCGACCAGGAATCCGCCCAGGATGCCGATAAAATCCGCGTACACGGTCAACAAAGGAAGCATCAGCGTCAACGCCAGGAAACGCGGCACGACCAGATATTTAACCGGATTTGTAGCCAGGGTTTCCAGGGCATCGATCTGTTCGGTAACGTTCATCGTTCCCACTTCCGCGGTAATCGACGCTCCGACACGGGCGGCAACCACCAACGCCGTCAATACCGGGCCCAGTTCCCGGGTCATCGACAAACTTACCAGACTGGCGATATAAATCTCCGCCGACATCTGTTTCATGGTATAGGCGGTCTGCAATGCCAGCACAATACCGGTAAAAAAAGCGGTCAGGAACACAATGGAAAAACTATCCACCCCGGTTTTGCTCATCTGCTCGACCAGCGGTTTGCGTTTAAACGGCGGAATGAATATCCAGCCCACGGTACGCAGCAAAAGAATCGTCAGGCCTCCGGCATATTCAACGAAATTAATACTTTTTTTTACCAAGGCATTATTGTTCTGCATAATAATTTCCGGACTTCTTTCCCGTTAGGAACGAATATCACGCCGTAAACGACAACGCTTCTTTTTCTTTATCCGCTGAAATCTTTATCGGCTTGCGCTTATCCACCGCCCCGCCCAGGATCGCTTCCGCGAGCGGATTTTCCAGATATTTCTGGATCGTCCGTTTTAACGGCCGCGCGCCGAATACCTGGTCAAATCCTTTAAGG
>JAQULA010000054.1 GCA_028718845.1 Candidatus Omnitrophota bacterium | reverse complement strand
GTTTCCCAATACCAGCGAAACCGCTATCCCGATAATAAAATCGCAGACAACCCCGTATTCGCCCAGCGTCAGGGAAAGAACCAGCGGAATCCCCATGGATAATCCCAAGGCAACAACAATCTTCCCCAGATAATAACCGATTATTTTCAAGTCATGGACACGTGATTTAAGCAGAAACATGGCTTCCCCGTTCCGCGAACGCGTTTTTAGCTGATGAATAAAAATTGCAGAGCGCACGCGATGAGCCAGCATATCGCGCCCAAAAGAAGAGCAAACAGAACCTCCAGCAGAATCCCGAACATGATCGCGCGTAATGCCGTTTTATCCTGTAAAGAAAATGCCTGCATATCAACCTTTTATTTGACCGGCTAATTTTTCGAAAAGATCCTGTTTGTTTTCGATCATGGTAAGCGCGATAACGTCATCGCGTTTCTGAAAAACCGTATCGCCGCGCGGGACAATAATCGCGTCACCCCGGACAATCGCGACCAACACCGAATCCGGCGGCAGCTCGACCTCGCGCACGGCTTTATTCACCACCGGCGAACTGGGATCAAGGTCCACCCGCACAATCGCCAGTTTCCCCCGGCGAAAGGTCATCAGGGTGGCCAGGTCGGCGAACGACACTTCTTCCTCGATGATTTTAGCGATAATTTCCGTGGAATCAACCGGAACATCGATACCGAACTCGCTGAACACATGTTCGTTATCGGGATCATTGACCCTGCCGACCGTGCGGGAAACATTATAGATTTCCTTGGCAATCTGGCACATGATGATATTATCTTCATCATCCCCGGTTAGCGCAACCATAACCTCACATTGCTGGATACTGGCTTCTTCCAGGTATTTACGGTCACAGCCATCCCCGTTGATAACCAGGATGTCCAAATCCCGCGCAATTTGCTGGCAAATCGCCTGGTCTTTTTCGATAAGACTGATGACGTGTTTATGTTCTTTCAAGCGTTTTGCCAGAAAATAACCCACTTTTCCGCCGCCGACAATGACTATATGCATGGATGGCCTCTCTAGACAATGTTTAATTTTTTTCGAACGCTTTCCATACTCTCCCGATGCGTCAATCCCAGGATAACATCGGTTTTACCCAATACCATTTCCGGCTGGGCCAGTTGGGTCACTCCATTGCGGATAATCGCGATAATTGAAAACTCATTACCGTTGGTGACCGCGGCTACCGTTTTCCCGCAAAAAGCCTCCGGTACATTCATGCGAAACACCCCCAGATCACTGGCCTCGACCAGATAGGTGGAGAATTTGGCATCCATGATCTTGTCGCGCAGCATCGAAGCAAACAACATGGTCCCGCTGATAATCGACACTCCGACCGTGGCAAAAATTTCCGCCCGCTGCGGGTCGTAAACCCGGGCAAACACCTTGGCTACCCGAAAGATCTTCTTGGCGATCTGCGCCGCGACCAGATTACGGTTGTCCCCGTTGGTAAGCGCGCAAAAAACTTCCGCTTTCTCGATACCCGCGGCTTTTAAAAAATCCAGATTCAGGCCGTTACCGCATAAAGTCAACCCGTTGAACGATTCTCCCAGTCGCCGAAACGCGGTCTGCTGCCTGTCGATTATCACCACATCGTGCCCTTCAAAAGACAGGATCTGGGCCAGTTTACTCCCTACCCGTCCGCATCCGACGATAATCACGTACATGGTTTTACTCCTTACATGCGAAGCGGACGATCAGGCTACTGATCGTCCATTTGCATTTCGCAGGTTTAAACCTTATTTTCCGCACCGGTTATTTCTTTTCCCAGGCATACAACAGCGGGCTGGCAATAAACACCGTCGAATACACACCGCTGATCAATCCGACAAAAAGCACCGCGGCAAAATCATGCAGCACTTTCCCGCCAAACAGCAGCAACGCGACCACAATAGTGATTGTCGTTACCGATGTCAAAACCGTACGGGCTAAGGTTTGATTGATGCTCAGGTTAATGATATCGCGAAATGTGGTTTTACGCATGAGCCGCAAATCCTCGCGAATCCGGTCATAAGTCACAATCGTATCGTTGATCGAATAACCGGCAATAGTCATGATCGCGGTAACGATCAACATATCGATGGCGCGGCCGGTCAGCGCGCAAAAAGCAATGGCTATCAGCACGTCATGCAGCAGCGAAGCGATACCGGCGACGCCGTAAGCCAAATTGCGGAACCGGAACCAGACATAAATACATATGCCCAATAAAGCCAGGGCCAGGGCCATGGCCGCGTTTTTTTTCAGCATCTTTCCCACCACCGGGCCGACGCTTTCGACCATTAAAATCTCGGCTTTATTATCGGGAAATCTCTTGGCGAATTCCGCTACAATGTTATCGGCATAATTTTTATCGGTGCGAACGATAACCACTTCCGGATGTTCGTTATCCTGCTGAATCATCGCGTCACCGAGGTTGATTTCCTTCATGGCCTCACGCAGTTCGTCGATTTTTACCGGCTGCTGGAACTGAAATTCCTGCAATGCCCCTCCGGTGAAATCGATACCGTAATTCGCCTCCCCCTTCTTAAAAAAGACAAAAAAACCGACCACGATCAGCAGGATGGAAATCGAATAGGAAACCCAGCGGATTCTGATAAAATCGATTTTCGTTTCCGGAATGAGTTCCAGCATTTTAAGCGGCACATTTTTCCATTGCAAAGAAAGCATATCGATAAGCAGCCGGGTAACCACGATCGCCGTGAACATACTGGCGATCAACCCGATGATCAGGGTAAGCCCGAAACCGCGAATCGGTCCGGACCCCAGCCATACCAGCAAAATCGCGGCAATGATCGTAGTCACGTTGGAATCCAGGATTGCCGGAAAAGCGCGGCTATATCCGTTATTGATCGCCGTGCGCACCGACTTTCCTAATTTTAACTCCTCCCGGATACGCTCATTGATCAACACGTTCGCATCCACGGCCATACCGATGGTTAATCCGATACCGGCAATACCCGGCAAAGTCAGCGTCGCCTTGAGGATAACCATTGCCGCCAATACCAGCAGGATATTCAGGACCAAAGCGATATTGGCCAAAACCCCGCCCAGCAGATAATAGGCGGCCATAAATACAATAACGGCCAGACCGCCCCACAAAGTCGCGCCCACGCCGCTGCGGATCGAATCGGCCCCCAGCAGCGGTCCGACCGTACGTTCTTCTTCAACCAGAATCGGCGCCGGCAGTGCCCCGGTACGCAAAACCGTTCCCAAATCTTTGGCCTGTTCCACACTGAAATTTCCGGTAATCTCGGCATTGCCTCCGGAAATACGCTCCCGGATCGACGGGGCCGAATACACTTCTCCGTCCAGAACAATGGCCAGCCGGCGGTTTACGTTCGCTCCGGTAACATTGGAAAACATGGTCGCGCCTTTGGAAGTAAATTCAAGTTTAACACTCGGTCGGCCATATTGATCGCGGCTCATCATCGCGCTGGAAAGGCTTTCACCGGTCATAACCGCCGCATTTTCCAACAATAACGGCTTACCGTCTTCGTCATCTTTTAGTTCATAGCCGACCGGGATATCGCCGTTGAGAGCTTCATTAAGTTTATTTTCATCATCGGCGACCAGGCGAAATTCCAATTGCGCGGTTTTACCGATAAGATTCAACGCGCGTTGCCGGTCGGTAACCCCGGGCAACTGCACGATGATACGATCCGTGCCCTGGCGGGCGATCGACGGTTCTTTAACCCCGAATTGATCGATACGCCGCCGGATGATTTCCACCGTCCGGTCAACCACATCGGCGCGCACGTCTTCTTTGGTATTATCCGGCAGCTTGGACATGTCCACACGCAAGGTCAGAAAAATCCCGCCTTGCAAATCCAGGCCCAGATTAATCTTATCCTGAATCGGATAGATAACCCAAACGCAAAACAGCGTCAACAAACTTACCATCAGCAATTTAATCGTCAGATTCTTCGGCATAATTCCCCCTTTAAGCTGATTGTCGAGATTTCGTCACGGTTGCAACGGCACTTTTATCCAACTCTATCTTCACATTGTCATCGACTTTCAATACCACGGTTTTATCCTTGATATTGACCACGGTACCATGAATGCCCCCGGCCGTGACTACTTCGTCATTCTTTTTCAGCTGGCCGATCATATCCTGTTTTTCTTTCTGCTGTTTTTGCTGCGGCCGGATCAAAAAGAAATAAAATACCACAAAAATAATAAGATACATCGGAAATAAAACTAAAAAACTTCCCTGTCCCTGCGGCAGGGCCGCATCCGAAGCGGTTTGGGCAAATGCCAATGTCGCTAATCCCACGGAACTCCTCCTTTGTAAATTTATAACCTATGCGTCCATGACTAATTACAACTCCATGCCGGACTTTTCAGCATGACAAACGGAATTATTATATATCAATTGTTATAATTTTGCCATAGTTTTTGTTGCGGACCCAAATTATCGCAAAAAAACACCCGGTTTCACAAATGAACCCAGCCGGCAAACCGTTGGATTATCCGGGTTTCATCATTGTTTTTCGATCCGGGTTTAACTAAAAATCAATTTTACCGGCATAAAGCAACAAACGGGCAATATTCGCAATTTTTTCCCATCGCATCGTCGGCCGTAAACGGAATATCGGGATTATGGATTTCATCGATTATAATGCCCAGCAAATCCAGGCAGGCGGGGACAATCTCCCCGGCGAAACCTTTATCGCGTTCCCGGGGGAACGCGTCCAGGGATAACGAACGCAGATTATACAAAGCGGCGCCGATCGGCTCTCCCGGGTAGAGTTCCTGCACGCAATATAAATACAGCGGCAGCTGAAACGAATGCACCGCCTGCTTGATACTTTTACGGTCACCCTGTTCCGCCGCTTTTTTCAGCCCCGTCAATCCCGCGGGAACGGCATCGCTGCTTCCGGTCTTATAATCGATCACCAATATTTCCCCGGGCAGACGGTCGATCCGGTCGATCCGGCACTTAAACGGCGTTATCCGTCCGCCGCAGCGGATATTCCTGGCCAGGTCCTGTTCCAGGGACACGATACTTTCAACCCGGCGCTGGGCTTCGAAATCAAGGAAACGGTTCAAACGGTAACGCATTATCTGTTCAAGCATAAACGCGTCGGATTTCATTCTCCGGCTGAATTCCGTTGCGAAACGTTTAGCGAACTCGTCAAAAAACCGTTTCCGGAATGGCGCATCGATACGCGGAGGTTTTCCGATAAAACAGCGGAAACGGTCTTCCAGCAATTCGTGAATAAATGTTCCGATTTCCTTACTCTCCGGGGCATCACGCAAATCCTCTTTCTCGCTTAATCCCAGCACATACCGGAAATAAAACTGCATCGGACAATTCAGATAGGTATTAACGCTCGAGGCGGAAAACACAAACGAACCGAGCAATTCGCTGAGGTTCGCATCTTTCGGCTGGCTGCCGCGGTGCGGCAAAATTTCAGTTCGAAACACGGCCCGCGGCACGGTAACGACATTCATCCTCCCGGCCAGTTTTTCCTGTTCCCAGACGATCTCCTCGATAAACCGGCTTTTTTGCATTTCCGGGTCATCATTATATATGAGATGCACATTTTCGGCGGAACCGATCAGGCGCAGAAATTGATAGCGCTGAATGCCCTCCTCTTCCTCCAGCCGGTCCAGGCCCAGGCTGACCATAACCGCCCGGGGAATCAGCGGTTCGTTCGCGCTCAAACGCGGCAACACGGTTTCATTAACATCCATGACGATCACATGCTTAAACCGTAACGCCCGGGTCTCAAACAGTCCCAAAACCTGCAGCCCTTTAAGCGGCATACCGGAAAACGATATTTTTTCGTTCCGCAGCGCGTCATCGAATATTTTAAATAATTCCGCTGCCGTAAAATCATCCGCCGATAACTCCGAGCCCCGGAGCTCAGCACAAATGTCCTCGATTTTTTTAACGATTTTAATATTGACCGGGTACTCATCCAACGCGCTTCTTTCAACCAGCAAATCCAAAAAAGCAGTGACCGTTTGGGCAAACCCGGACAAGTTCCCCTCCGGTTCCCAGGACCGGAACGCCGCCGCGTGCAGGCGATCAAGCACGCCCCGGAGCGATTCGGCCGTAACCGAAAACCCCATCGCCGCAAGCTGGTCCTGAACCGCAAGGTAAGCCGCACCGAGATCAGCCGCCGCATCGAGCGAGATAAAAACACTTCCGCCGATCCGGCTTTCCTCCATCCCGCAAAGGCATTCTTCGATTTTATGCACCAGCACGCGGGTTACCGCGGCATCGTCCTGCAATACCAGGTTTTTAAGCAGGGGGTGCATGATCACCGCCAGATAATCCCGACTGTAGTATTCATTGTTTTTCCGGGTTTTTTGCGCCCGCTGTATCGCCGCGAACAGGCTGTACAAGGTACTGCGGCGCACCGGATAGCCCATGGAAACGTTAAAATCATCGACTACCGGAGCAATCTCCGAAAGCAGCGGAATAACCCGGTCCGCCTGAGGCACGACAATAACGGTTTTATCTTTATCCTCTATGCCGCCCAGCACCTCGCGGACCAGCCCCACCTGGGAATGGATATCGAATCCGGCATACAAACGTATCTGCGGACGGGAATGCGCGTTCTCCGGCGGTTCGATAGCTCGGTTGAAATATTCGGATAGCTCCAGGAATTGCGGCCAAGGGTGTTCATCTTTCTGGAAGAAAAGCACCGCCTTGCCGCAGTCAAAATATTGTTTTACGATCTGTTTTTCCGTAGCATGCAGATCGAAAAAATTACAAAACAGGATCCGGTCAAAAGCTTCCAGCCGCACGGCTGCGCACTGCTGCGCCACGGTCCGGTATAAGAAACCCCGCGAATATTTTTTTTCTTTGCTCATCAAAGCGTGGTAACACTGCCGCAGGCTTACGATATTTTTCAACAGCGTATTGATCGTCTGCGGCACGGGATACCCGATCTGGGCATTTTCTTCGACCGCAACCAGACGTTCGTCCGGAATATTTTCCAGATCAAGCTGATCAATAAACGAAACGATCTCCCTGGCCCACGGTAAAAAATCGGGAAATTTATTTCGCTGCCGGAGAATTCCCGGGACATTTTGACGCGCCAGGGAATACACCATATAAGCGGCTTCCAGATTCCGCAGCGGGGAAACCGGTTCCCGCTCCGTCGCGACCATCCGGACAAACTCATCGATGGAAAAACATTGCGGAGCAATCAATTCACGGTTAAGTTTTAGCGCCAGGGACCGTTTCAAAAACAATGCCGGACGTTTCCCTCCGAACACCACCGCGGTCCGGCCGAACCCGCCTTCCCGGTCCTGACAAAAGTCGACCAGGTACTGAGCGACCTTATCGATAAAATCTTCACTGAAATTATAGGTTATGATTTTTTCCATATACTTTATTCTTTTTTACCGTTTACCCTGCTTTTCTTGAATTTTTACCGGGCCACTTCCTCTACCGCACACTCATCCATATACACCAGGAAACCGCGCGTTTTCCTCGGCTTAAACACGGCGCCGACGGTACGCAGGTATGTGCGCATCTGGACAATCTGTTCCGGCTGGTTCTCCCGCGAGCTTTTATAATCGATCACCCAGACTTCTTCATCCAAAACCATCAAACGGTCGACCCGCAGGGTCCGGCCGAAACGGTCGACAAATTCCTGTTCGCAGAAAACCCGCGCTCCCTGCGGCTGAAAAAACCGCCGGGTTTGATCGGAACTCAGTAATGACTCGATCGTCTGTTTATAGCCGGCCGCACTCTCCTCGCTTATTCCCGGATATTCCCGGCGTAATTCCGCCGTCAGCATAGCGGCGCTGTACCTTCCGGAATCGATCACGCGCGCAAGCAACGCGTGTAGTATTTCGCCCCGCCGCGCCCGCGCCCGGTGCGCCAGGCCTTCAGCGTCGCCGAATTCATCTTTCAGCAATGACGCCCAATTCCGGTAATGACCGGCGGAGATGGCTATAGTTGCCTGCGGATTGGCGGTTTCCGGGGCGCTATAACGCATCGGCGTTCCGCGTTCGGTCGCGGCCCCGGGAATAAACCAGCCCGCCGCATTCTGCGCCGCGCCCTCGGTATCGGGGATAAACAGATACAATTCGTTTTGCGCCCGGGTAAACGTCACATACAGGACATTAAGTTCGTCAACGAACGATTTGAGATATTCTTTGCGATAAAGCTGCTTCATCCGGGGGGAAAACCGGGCGTATTTTGCATCCAGACGCAACAATCCGAAGGTTTTTTCGTCATTTTCTTTACTGTAAACGATATACGGAGCCCGCGCCCGTTTGATCTGCGTTCCCAAATCGCGGATATTCATATCCAGGAACGGTACCAAAACAACCGGGAATCCCAACCCCTTGGCCTTATGAATGGTCATGACCTTAACCGCGTTCTCGTCGGAAAAATTGACATAGAGATGCTGTTGGGGAGCGGTCTTTAAATATTCGAGAAATAACGCGATATCCGGATTTTCCTCTTCCTGCTCTTTTACCAGCTCCAGCAAACGCATAAAAAAACCCTGATGCCCGGGAAAAGACTGAACTACCGAAAAAGTTTCCAGGATGCTCACCAGCAATTCATACAACGGAACAAACCCGACACTTTTAAAAAAACCGGCAATATGCGTATCCCAAACCTGCGGATACTGCTTCCGGAAAGCCCGGTAAAGATATCCGGAACCCGGGGATTCCCGGCGATTATGCCGAAAGATAAAATCCGTTATTTCCTCCCGCCGCATTCCGGTCCCGGTTAAAAAAATATCGCCGAGAATAAACGCGCTGAAGGCAATCGTATCCACCGGGGAATGCAAAAACTGCAAAAAAGCGGTCAATTCCCGGATAAGCGGATTGTTCATTATCGTCAGCGTGCGTTCGGATTCAACGCTGATTTTTTCGGCCGAAAGCCATTCCGTTACCAGCTCGATTTCCCGGTTGCTGCGGCAAAGAATCGCGATCGATTTAAGCGGGAACCGTTCGGAAACGAAACGCACCGCCGTGATCAGGCGTTCCCGGATAAGTTCATCGCGGTCCTCCTTGTCCGCGTAGCGGACATGTTCGATCCGGACGTAACCGTGCGGTTTTCGGGGGATATGTTTCTGTTCCGAATCGTGAAACAGCCCGACTATCTCGTCGATCTGGGAGGAAGAAAACCGGCGCAGGTCTTCTTTTTCCGCCCCCTGCTGGATTTCCAGAAAACGCCGCAAATTTTCCGGAGAAAAAACCTCGTTGTTGAACGATACGATTTCTTTTTGGGAACGGAAATTGGTATTCAGCCGGACACTGTCATCGACATTGAACTGTTTGAACGCGGTTTTTATGTTTTCGAACAAGCCCACGTCCCCGCCCCGAAAACGGTAAATCGCTTGTTTTTTGTCTCCGACGTAAAACA